>CADCTO010000094.1 GCA_902805585.1 uncultured Armatimonadota bacterium
CCCCCCTGGGCAGCGCCAACATCCTGATGGAGCCCAACGACCAGTACCTGTGCGTCGTGCAGGACCGGGGTGGCTCCACGGCGAAAGACACGGAGAACCTTTTCCTGCCCTTCGACGGCGACCCGCGTCTGTCCGTGATCCTGAGCAAAGCCTTCCTGCTGGCCGAAGACACCAGCATCATCGACCCGACCATCGTCAGTCAAATCCGGTGTCGGTGAAAACCTGCGGCGGCGGCCACATCAACCACATGAAAAAACAACCACTCCGGAAGCGCGCCGCCGGCATGAGCCGCCGGCGGTTCCTGAGGGCGGGCGCACTCGGCGCGCCCGCCCTTTTCGCGTCGCCGGCTGCCTACGCGGACCCAAAGAACATGCCAAACCATTCCGCTTTCGACATCGTCGTCCTCGGCGGCACGCCCGGCGGCATCTGTGCCGCGATTGCCGCCGCTCGGCTCGGATCGCGCGTGCTGATCCTGGAGCGGACGGCGCACATCGGCGGTCTGCCGGCGAACGGGCTCGGCGCGACCGACATCGCGACCCGTGGCGCGACGGGCGGACTGTTCAAGGAGTTCGTGAGCCGCATCCGCGCGCACTACGCCCAGGCATATGGCGCCGACTCACCGCAGGTCAAAGACTGCTCCGACGGCTATCACTTCGAGCCCGGCGTCGCCGAGAAGGTGTTCGAAGCGATGCTGGCAGAGGCGCCCGCTATCACAATCCTGCGGAACCGACAGTTCGATGCCGGCGCGAAAAACGTCACGATGCAGGGCGCTCGACTTGCCGCCCTCACGGTGACGAACCGGGACAGCGGCGCGCGCGAGACGTACCGGGGCGCCGTCTTCGTGGACGCGACTTACGAAGGCGACCTGGCCGCCGCCGCGGGCGCGCCGTTCGAGACCCGGCGCGAAGGGAAAAAGGAGCATAACGAGCCGTTCGCGGGCCGGGTCTACCGCCGATGGGGCGTCGGCCCGCTGGGGGAGGGCTCGACCGAGGAGGGCGACGACACCCTTCAGGCGTACAACTACCGTCTGTGCCTGACGAACGTCGCAGAGAACCGGGTCGCCATCACGAAACCCGCCACGTACGACCGGAACGACTACGCCTCGCTCGCCGACGACGTGACGAGCGGCTACATGAAGCACTTCCTGCCCCGGCACGGCGTGCCCGACGGGGACCGGGGCGTGGTGAACCCCGTCCGCCTGCCCAACGGCAAGACGGACACCAATAACCACCACCGCTCGTTCCTGTCCACGGATCTGCCGGAAGAGAACTGGCCCTACCCCACCGCCGACTGGGCGTGGCGCGACCGCTTCGCCCGGCGGCTGCGCGACTACACGCTCGGCCTGCTCTGGTTCTGCCAGAACGATCCCGCGCTGCCGCAGGCGTTTCGCGACGAGGCCGGAGCCTGGGGCCTGGCCCGCGACGAGTACCGGGACAACGGGCACTTCCCGCGCCAGATCTACGTCCGCGAGGGGCGGCGCATCACCGGAGACTACCTCTTCACCGCGCGCGACGCCATGGCGCCCGGAGACATCCCGGACGCCTACGCGATCATGGAAGGCAAAAAGCCGCCCACGAAGAACAACCGGGCGCCCGTCCAGCGCGATTCGATCACGGCAAGCCACTACGCCATCGACTCGCACGCCGTCCGCAAACGCGAGAAGGGTCGGGTCCACCTCGACGGCTTCCTGGGGCTGGCGCTCATCACGAAACCGTACCAGGTGCCCTACGGCGTCATCGTGCCGAAGAAGGTCGAGGGTCTGCTGACGCCCGTCCCCTGCTCCGCCACACACCTGGGGTTCGGGACGCTGCGGATGGAGCCGTGCTGGATGGCACTCGGGCAGGCGGCGGGCGCCGCCGCCCACCTGGCGACCCGGCAGAACGTGCCGCCCCGGAAGGTGCCCGTCGAGGCACTTCAGTGGGTCCTGCTCCGGCAAAAGCAGGTGCTGATCTACCTCGCGGACGTGCCGCCGACCCATCCGCAGTGGCAGTCGCTTCAGCGGGCGGGCTGCCTGGGCTGCTTCCCGAACCTGAACGCGGAACCCGACGCCCCCATCGACGCCGCGACCGCCGAAGCCTGGGCGAAGCTCGCGGGGAAGCCGGCCCCGCCTTTCGATCCACGACAAACGACGCGCGCCGCTTATCTGGAACGGCTCCTGGCAGCGGCACCTGCGGGGCCGTAAGCGCAAAAAAGCGGGGGCGGGCACCACTGCCCGCCCCCGCCCGCTTTCCAGTTGTCGGCTACTTGCCGATCTGGACGATCTCGTAGTGGGTGACCCCGCCGGGCGTCTTCACCTCGATAGAGTCCCCCACCTTGTGGCCCTTCAGGGCCTGCCCGACCGGCGAATGGTCCGAGATGCGGTCCTTGTCCGGGTCCGCCTCGAACGGCGACACGAGCGTCAGCGTCCACTCGTCCTCGAAGTCCAGGTCGCGCACCGTCACCATGGAACCCAGCCCGACCTGGTCGGTCGGGACCTCGGCCTCGGTCAGCTCGCGTGCGTTGGAGAGGATACGCTTCAGGTCCAGGATGCGCCCTTCCACGAACGCCTGCGCCGTCTTGGCCGCTTCGTATTCGGCATTTTCCGTCAGGTCACCAAAGCTTATGGCGTCCCGGATGCGGTCCGTGACCTCGTGCCGTTCGACGGTCACCAGCCGCTCCAGTTCGCTCTCAATATGCCGGCGCCCGGTGGACGTCAGCACAATCTCTTCGCTATCCCGTTCCATGACTTGCACTTCGTGCCTCCGTCTAAGCATACGTTTTCTTCGTATGCAACACAGCCCACCCCACGCTCCGTGCACTACCCGCCCTTGCGGTATGAACAAGAAGCACCGGCGCCCCCGACCTGGGTCAGAGTCAACCGGTGCTTCCCTGTTTTCCCTTTTAGTACGGGTTTCACACCACAAAGTTCCCGGTCGCTTCCCGGGGTGCTCGTGCCTGCTTTATCGGCAGGCGCCGTGCGGATCTTCAGGGCCGCTCCGTCTCTATTAGACACTATTTTGCCGACATGGTTACCGGAAAGATTCCGCCGGGCGTGGTATACTGAAAGATGGCCGTCTGGCGCCATGCCCTCGTAGCTCAGTGGATCAGAGCAGCTGACTTCGGATCAGCAGGTCGGGAGTTCGAGCCTCTCCGAGGGCGTCAGTCTGATAAACGGCGCTGTGCACCGCGGTTCCATAGGCACTTTTTCTACCACCCTGCGTCACGATGCCCGGTGCGCCGAACGGTGTTTTAGCCGCCGTGGTCGGGTGCCGCAACGAGTTCCCGAAACCGCTGCGCCAGGCGCGCGGCCACGACGCCGCGTGAGTAGTTCTCCTCCACAACCCGGCGGCCTCACTCCCCCATCCGTGCGCGGCGTTCCGGGTCGCGGTGCAGCGCCAGGAGTACGTCGGCACGGGGCGCAGCCGCCAGCCCAGCAAACCGGTGCTTTATCATGACTGACCACTACCATTACCACTACCACCGCCGCAGCTTGCTTCTTCTCGTCTTCTTCCCGCTATTTTTCCTGAGTGTGGTGAGTTCCGCGGCGCATGCCGCCGCGCCCGTCGTGCCGGGAAACAGCGGGATGGGCCGGGCCGGGGCCGGGCTACAGCGCCTCCTGCTTTCCGCACTGGACGCCGATTCCCAGGTCGGGAAGGCGGGTTGGCGGATGGCGGACCTTTCGGTCGCGCCCGCACCCGCGGCGACGGGGGCGAAACTCGGGCAGGGAGCGCTCCGGTTCCGCGGCGATGCGGCCGAGGCCGGCGCGAAGGGCGACTTCACGGTTTCCGGTCCCGTTCCCGGGAACTGTCGCTGGGTCGGAATGTGGGTCCACCTGGGTCCCGGCGCGAACGTGGGTACTGTCGGGTTTCAGTTCCACGACGGCGAAGGCGAGAGCCTGACCGTGTCGGTCCCGGCCGACTGGCAGGGCTGGAAGTGGGTCGAGGCGGACCTGAGCACGCCGAACCTGGTGCAATCCTACGAACAGGCAGGCAAGAACCGCAAAGTCGATCTTCCGCTCCAAAGCGTCCACGCCGTCTGGTTCGCCAGAGCGCCGGGGGCATCTGAGATAGGGGTGGACGCCCTGGTCGCCGCCGCGGAACCCGGCGCGGCGCCGGCGCCGCTGCCCGTGCGGGCAGATCTGGGTGGCGCCGCCTGGGCCGAACCCGGGACGCCGCTCCGGGCACAGCTCGTCGTCACGAACGTCGCGCCCACGGCGCTTCCGGCGAAACTGGAGTGGACGGTCCAGCGCGATCCCGCCCTGTTCTCGGCCGCGCCCCCCGACCCGGCACACGGCTCCGACCACGCCCTGGGGGCCCGAAGCTGGACCGAAGCCGAGGGGAAGAAGATCGAATCGGGGTCGCTGACGGACGGGAAGGACTGGACGAACGCCAGCACCGACTACAAGACAGGCCACTTCAAGGAGGCATTCCAGTTCGTGGATCTCGGGCGGGAACGGCGGATCACCCGTCTGGGCTATTTGGCCGGCGACGCCAACTGGGTGTGGAAAGTGGACGTGGACGCGTCGGCCGACGGCAAGACGTTCACGCCGGTGCCGTTCCTGCAGGGGGTGAACCTTCATCAGCAGTGGGGCAACCGGGAGATGCCGCTCGGCGCGACGTTCGCGGCGCGGCATCTGCGCCTGCGCTACCACAACGACAACAAGGCGGTCGACGTCATCCGCATGCCGTCGGCCCTGGCGGTCTACGACGGCACGGCAGACGAAAAGTGGGCGATGCCGGCGGTCGGCGAGGTCGTGGCACGGGGCACCGGATCGCAGGAGATCCCGGCCCGCTCGTTCGACACCGTCGCGATCACCGCAAACAAGCCGCTGCCGACCGGGGCCTACCTGGTCGCGGTGCGGCTGCGGTCGGGCACCGGCACCCAACTGCTGTACCGGCACCTTTTCGTCCTGCCGGCCCCGATGAAAGCGGTCTCCGCCGCCTCGCGCTTCGGGCTGAACTCCGCCGCGGTCGCCCACAACCCGTCCCACCAGCGTCTGGGCATCGGCTGGGTGCGCTTCGAGAACATGAAGTGGCCGATGATCTCGCCCGAGCCCGGCGTCTATAAGTACGACGGCACGGTCGCGCCGTGGAACGTCCGGCACGACGAGATCGTCGACGGCTACCGGGCGCAGGGCATCCACTTCCTGCCCTTCCTGTTCCTGACGCCCGACTACGCCACGTCCGCGCCGCCCGGCATCGACAAAAACCGGTGGTCGAGCTACCCGCCCAAAGACAACGCGCTCATGGCCGACTTCGTGTTCCAGACCGTCGCGCGCTACGGCCGCGCCAAACACCCGGCGGGCGCGCTGAAGACGCCGGACAAGAAGTCGGGGCTCAACAAGGTCCACGTGTTCGAGATCTGGAACGAGCCGAACCTGACCGACCCGGGCTGGGGCCCGTGGGTCGGCACGAGCCCGCAGTACCTGGAGATGTTCCGCGCCGCGGCGCAGGCGGTCAAGCGCGCCGACCCGAAGGCCCTGGTGACCAACGGCGGGTACGCGGGCATCCAGATCGAGACCGTGGACGAGCTGCGCGCGTACCGCTACGCCGACGGCAAGAAGCCGCTCGACTTCGTGGACGTGCTCAACGTCCACCACTACACCGGCCGGGTCGCCCCCGAGATCGCCACCGTGGACACCAACGTGGACCGCTCGGGCGGCAGCGCGGAAGGGAAGCGCACCTACGAGGACGACCTGCGCCGGCTGGTCGCCTGGCGCGACAAGCACAAGCCGGGAATGCCGATCTGGCTGACCGAGACCGGCTACGACACCGGCGGGCCGTGGGGCGTTTCGGAGCAGTGGCAGGCCGCCCGCCTGCCGCGCGTGGTCATGCTCGCGCTCGCGAACGGCATCGACAAGGCGTTCGTGTACCGCGAGTCCGGCTCGACGCCCAGCCTGCACGCCGCGTCGGGCCTGTTCCGCGACGACGGCACGACCAAGCCGTCCTGGTTCACCTACGCGACCCTGATCCGCGAACTCGACGGTGTCAAGCCCGGCCGCCGCCTGCCCCACCCCGACCCGAACGTCCGGCTCTACACCTGGACGCGCGGGAAGGAGACCATCCTGACGGCCTGGACCATCGACGGCGCGGCGAACCTGGGCCTCGACCTGGGGCGCTGCATCGTGACGGACGCCTTCGGCAACCGGCAGCAGCGCAACGCCGCGAAAAACTTCCGGCTCTCCATCTTCCCGGTCTACCTGCGAAGCATCTCGAACCGCGCGCCGCTCGATGCCCTTGCGGCGAAAGGCCGCCGGGACGAGGCATTGCGGCAGCAAGCGCTCGCCCGGCAGGCGAAGCTCCGCGCCTACCTGTTCGACTTCGGCAGCAAGGACAACGTGGGCACCATCGACATCGGGACGACACGCACCTTCACGCCTGTCCTGGCCGCGGATACGTTCGACGCCACACGCGGCTACGGCTTCGCCCCCGGCCCGGCGATGAAGGACGAGAGCATGCACTGGATCAGCGACCCGCTCGACCGCGACGCCGCCCGCGTCGGCCCCGGGATGCAGTTCCGCTTCCGCGCCGCCCCCGGCCGCTACCGCCTCCGCCTGGGCGTATCCCCCTTTACGGACGGGGATACGGTCACGCTCCGCGGTGCGTCCGGCGGCCCCCGAACGGCCAGGGCCGCCAAAGACGGCCCGCCGGTCGAGTTCGACGTGGAGGTCGGGAACGAGCCGCTTTCGCTCGAACTCGGCGGCTACGCCCTGGTCCGCTGGCTGACGCTGGTCGAACGGGAGCGAACCGCGGGCGCCAGATGACCCCGGCCGCCGACGGCACATGCCGTCGGCGGCCCCGGGCCGGCACGCAGAAGCGCTCTCGCATGACACCTCTCACCACACTCTTTCTCCTGCCCGTTACCACGGACGACCTGTTCCTCCTGCTGCGAACACTGGCGCTGCTGGCGCTCCTGTTGGCGTTCCTGCGCTGGTACGAGCCGCGCATGGTCTTCTACCCGAACTACCCGACGCGCCGAATCGAACGGACGCCTGAGGAGGTGGGACTGGCGTACGAGGAGGTTGAACTCGCCACCGAAGACGGCACGCGCATCACAGGATGGTTCCTCGCGGCGGGCTGCAGGATCGAGCAACCGCCGCCCCCGTATTCGCTGCTGTTCTTCCACGGGAACGCCGGCAACGTCTCGCACTGCCTCGACAAGTGCCGCGTGTTTCTCGACCTCGGTCTGGACGTGCTGCTGATCGACTACCGGGGATACGGGCGAAGCGACGGCCGACCCAGTGAGAACGGCACCTACCAGGACGCGCGGGCGGCCTACGACTACCTGACCGGACCCTGCGGCGTGGACGCTTGCCGCGTCCTCCTGTACGGGGAGTCGCTGGGCACCGGCATCGCCGTGGATCTGGCCACCCGCGTGCCGGTGGGCGGCGTCGTTCTGGAGGCGGCGTTCACCTCCCTCGCCGACGTGGGCCAGCGCATCTTCTGGTTCCTGCCGGTGCGGCGCCTTATCCGGAACCGGTACGACTCGCTGCGAAAGATCGCAAACGTGAACGCACCGCTCCTCCTGCTGCACAGCCGCGATGACGAATATTTCTCGATCCGGCACGCGCGCCGCCTGCTCGGCGCGGCCCGAACTCCGGCCCGCCTCGTGGAGCTGCGCGGGAAACACGCGTCGGCGTTCCACGACAGCGAAGCCGTTTGTCGCGAGGCACTTCAACAGTTCATCGCCGGCCTGCCCGATGCTTCCGTCCGCCAGCCGGATGCCGGGCAGGGTTGACAGAGGCGCCAAGAACGGGAAGAATGATGTCAGACGCGGTCCGACCGCACGCCAGAAGCGGCAGGAGGCCATTCCGATGCAGACGCACCATTCACAGGAGCCGGGAACGCCGCGGCGCTACGACGCGGCGATGCTCCAGGAGGTGATCGCGGTCGCCTCCAAGCTCCAGCAGGAACACCACGAGCGGCTGACTGCCGAGCAGATCGAGGAGATCGCCGCCGAGGTAGGGATCGAGCCGGCGTTCGTGCGGCAGGCGTTGGAGCGCGTTGATCGGGCGGCTCCCGCCGCGCGGAAGTCGTTCAAACCGCGGCCGGGGAAGCAGTCGTGGTTTCGCAAGCACGGACTCAACGCTGCTGGGGTGGCGGTGGCGGGCGGGATCGGCCTGGCGACCGTTGACCACCTTTTTAGCGGCCCGCCCGGGCTGTTCACCACCATCTGCCTCCTGACCGCGGTGCTCGGCGCGGTCGGCGGCAAGGAGAAGCAAGCGTTCCTGACCGGCGCCGCGGCCGGCGCGGCAGCCCTGCTGGGCGTGTTCTTCACCGAGTTGTTCAGACTCCACGTCCCGGACCTGGAGGCGTTCGGGATGTACACACTGCTGACCGCGCTGCTTGCGGTGCTCGCGGGTGTTTCCGGTGTCCTGGGTGCCTGGGGCCGGAATATCGTCGAACGAAGGCTCCGTTCGGGCTCCGAGCCGACCGCGGATGAGCCCGCCCGCAATGGGGTCTGAGGTTCCCGATCCGGCGTCGGCGCGCGCTCGTGGCGGGCTCACGCGAAACGGGGGCTGAGGTCTGTGAACAGGCCGGCGGCCTCTATCCAGTCGCGGTAGCGGCGCCAATCCCACGGTGGGTTGCCGGCCAGGTAGTGGTTGCGGCCGGACCCGACCGGGCTTGACCAGTCGATGACGTAGAAACGCTGTTTCCCGGCGGAGAACGGGATCGTCGCGAGCGGCGTTGCCGCGTCGGCGCGGACGCGCCCCTGCCCCGATGTCACCACTTCTCCGCTGTCCCCGTCCCGGACCGAAAACTCTACCTCCACATCCTGCCGCGTGTCGTTCGCGGCCACCAACTCCTGGCGCCAGTTCGCCGGTTCGCGGAGCATCAGGCATAGCGGCTGCTGCGACCGGCGGATCGTCTCGAAGGCGAGCTTCTTCTCGAAGTAGTAGTCCACCACGGCGTCCGAGAACTGCGGCCACCCGTCGATCAGGTTCCACCACAGAATTCCGGTGCGCCGCCATTTCGCCGCCCGGAACAGCTCGATAAAGAACTTGAACGCTTCGGCCTGCACGCACTGGCTGGCGAAGGCGAAGTCGGACAGGTTGTCGGGCACCTCGCCGAACATCTCACGCACCTGGTTCTCCATCAGCGCGATGCGGCTGTCGTGCCCGCTGACGCCGGGGATGGCCGAAGTCGCGTGCAGCAGCCATTCGTCGTTGCCGGGCGGCCACTGTTTGTCGGGCGACACGAAGCGTCGAACGGACGCCGGGGCCGGGCAGCCGTGGTAGCCGATCTCGCTGGCGAAGTGGCAGAGCGAGTTGCGGTAGTAGTCGCTTTTGTAGTGGTCGCGCGGGCCCCACAGGTGGCGCTCGGGCAGGAAGGCCCGGCTGGCCGGATAGGCCGCCGTGTCGATGTACGGCGAGGACGGCAGGTAGGGCCGGGCGGGGTCTTCGACGCGCAGGACGCGGGGGAGCACCTCGCGGGTGGGCCGGTGCGCGTTCGGGTCGCCGCATCCGTGCCAGTCGTGCGCCTCGTCGCACTCGTTGTCGCCGGCCCAGAGGGCGAGACAGGCGTGGCCGCGCAGGCGGCGCACGACCCGGGTCGCCTCGCGCGCCAGCCGCTCGCAGAACGCGTCGTCCTGCGGGTATACGGCGCAAGCGAGCGCGAAATCCTGCCACACGAGGATGCCCGCTTCGTCGCAGAGGTCGAAGAAAAGGTCGTTCTCGTAGACGTTGCCGCCCCAGCAGCGGATCATGTTGCAGCCGGCCTCTTTGGCAAACTCGATCATGCGCGGGATGCGCTCGACGTCCCGAGAGTGGTACGCGTCGGCGGGCACCCAGTTCGTGCCCAGCACGAAGACCCGCTCGCCGTTGACCTCGAAGCAGAACTCGCCGTTCCCCTGGCTGTCGGTCAGACTGGTGCGGCGCAGAACGACGGTGCGGATGCCGTGGCGGAAGGTGGCCGAGTCGATCTCGTCGCCGTCGCGGAACAGGCGGACCGTCACGTCGTACAGGTCGGCCGCCCCCCTCCCCCGCGGCCACCAGCGCTTCGGCCGGGGCACGGACACGGGCAGCCGCCCGGCGCCGAACGCCATCGGCGCGCGGGCGGCGAAACGCGAATCGCCGCAGGTCCCCACGACCTCGATT
Organism: uncultured Armatimonadota bacterium; assembly: GCA_902805585.1. Classification (GTDB taxonomy): domain Bacteria; phylum Armatimonadota; class Armatimonadia; order Armatimonadales; family Armatimonadaceae; genus CADCTO01. The sequence goes on from CADCTO010000094.1 coordinate 10,076, forward strand.
TCGTAACGCCGGTTCACGGGGTCGGACAGGCGCGCCCCGTAGTGGAGCACCAGGCGCGCCTCCCGCTCGTCGGCGGCAAGGGTGCGCAGGTACACGGATTCCAGGCGCTCGGGCGGGCGGAACCGGAGCGTGACGGGGCGCCACAGCCCGGCGGAAAGCGCCCGGGGCATGATGTCCCAGCCGAACATGTGCGGCGCCTTGCGGACGTACAGGCCGGCGTAATTGGCCGGGCCCGCCGCCACGCCCGGCCCGTACGAGAAGCGGGCGGCCTCTTCCAGTGCGGGGCGGATGTGGACGACCAGTTCGTTTTCGGCGCGAAGCGAGCCGCCCACGTCGAACTCGTGCTCGATCAGCATGTTATCGCAGGCGCCGATATGCACCCCGTTCAGGTACACGTCCGCATAGCAGTCCACACCATCGAACCGGAGGACGGGCTCCAGGTCGGCCGGCGCGTCCGCCACGAACTTCCGGAAATACCAGAAGTGGGCGGTCTCGAAGCGGCGCAGGCCGACGAGGTTGGTGCCGTGGAACGGGTCGGGCACGACGCCCGCCGCGTGCAGGTCCCGTTCCACGTTCCCGGGGACCGTCGCGGCATGGACCGGCAGACCTGCTCTTTCGATTTCCGCGATGGCGGTGAACGGCGCGGCCGGCGGCTCGAAGCCGTAGGCGAGCGACCAGGCGCCGTCCAGGGAAAGGTCGGCGGGCGTCTGCATCGGGCTACCCCGCCGGCCCGGCGTCCAGGGCGATTATCTGGTGGCACAGAAGTTCCGGGACGGTGAACCGCACGGCGCCGTCGTCGGAGACCGTGAAGGGCAGCGCTTCCCCCGAAGGCGCCAGCGTCACGCGCCGGACCGTTTCCGGCAGGCGCACGACGCAGTCTATTTCGCGCAGGGGCACGAGGTCCTCGATCACCTCGACCGACTGAAGGCCGGTCCCCCACTCGCTGCGATCCGCGCCGCGCTTGACGGGCACGGCGTACAGGAGGTGGAGGAGGTGGCGGTTCTCGTCCGCCTGGCGCATCAGGCTGGCCCGCCCGGCCGTCGGCAGCCCGACCCGCACGGACGGCTCGCCGAGCAGGAAGTCGATGGCGTCGTGGACGAGGTCGCGGTAGAGCGGCTGGCCGTACTGGCGGTAGCGGGTGAAGATGTTGTGGGCGAAGTAGACGGCCTGCCCGTTCCCGACGACGGCGGGGTACTCGCCCGGGGCGGCGTCCGGCGTGTGCTGGTGCGAGCAGAAGTGGTCCCAGGTCCGGTTGAAGTACGGCTCGGCGCGCCCGGCGAGCACCTGCATATCGCCGCCGGCGCGGGGCCGCACGTCCCAGGCGCCGCCGTGGATGACGAACCGCCCGCGCACCGGCGGGGTCGGTGTCCGGTCGGTGGGGAGGATGTAGTCGGGGTCCCACGGGCTGCGCCCCACGAGTTCGAGGCCGATGTCGAGGGCGAAGCCGTCGCCGGCCGGCGTCATGCCGCTGCGGCCCGACAGGAGCAGCTTGCCGCCGCCCGCGACAAAGGCGCGCACCTTCTCCAAAAATGCGCCTTCGAGCGGCACTTCGTCCGGCAGGATGAGCAGGCGGTAGCCCGACAGGTCGCGGCCGAGGTCGATGACGTCGAACTGGCGGTGCGTTTCCAGCAGCATGCGGGCCGCGCCCTCTTCGGCGTGGTGCGTCTGCCCGTGGCCGCCGGGCCGGTCGGCGCGCAGCGCCTCGGGCGACAGCAGCGCGATCTCGCTGACCGGCGTCGCGCCCCGGCACCACGCCTCCTTCGACGCCACCCCCCGGTACGCCGCGCCGATCAGGTCGTAGGTGTCCTCGTTCATCGCGCCGTCCGGGTGGAGCTGGTCGCCGACGCTGCACTTGGAGCCGAAGGCGAGCATCGCGGCGCACTCGTAGCGCAAAGCGTTCGGGCGCTTGAAGCCGCCGAACTCGCCCCAGGTCGTGTGGAACTTGCCGGTCATGCCCAGAAAGTCGTAGCCCGTGGTGGCCGCGTACTTCGCCGAGATCGGGAAGTGGTCGTAGCCCCAGCCGCCGGTCGGCAGGGATTCCAGCTCCAGGTGCGAGTTCCACCGGAGGACCTGTTCGGCCCCCTTGGGGATGTGGCCGCTGTTGTGGAAGACGCGCAAGTCGGGGTTCTTGCGGCGGCAGGCGGCCGTCGTGCGGGCGTAGTAGTTCTGCAGCACGTCCTGCGCGAACGCGTCCGCCTGCGCGTCGTCGGCGGGGTCGAGGTTCCGCGCCTGCATGGCCGCCAGGCACCAGCGGCAGTAGCAGCGGCGCGCGGCGATGATGTCGAGGAAGATGCCGTCGCCGCCGTCGAAGCGCTCGACGACCTCGTCGATCTGGGCGCACAGGTAGTCCAGGTAGGGCGTGTTGAAGCAGAGGACCTTGAAGCCGGCGCGCAGCGGGTCGAACGTCTTGCCGTCCTTCTGTTTGACGCCCCACTCGGGGTGCTCGCGGATCATCGCCTCGTCCAGCCCCGCCGAGATGTAGATCGGGGTCCGCACGTCGATGGCCCGGCACGCCTCGATCTGGCGGGGCAGCAGCTCCTCGGCCATCCCCGGGTGCCGCACGCCGACCTGCGTGTCGTGGTACGTCATGCCGTGGTGGCATTTGGAGAACAGCGTGACGGAATCGACGTGGCCGCGCCGCAGCATCTCCTGGAACTGCGCCGCGTCGAACCGCGCGCCGACGCCGGGGATCTTTTCGCTGGTGTGGAAGTCGAGGTGTACCTGTCGAAATCGAAGCATGTGCCGTCGTCCTTGTGTTCGCGGGCCGCCGCGTCCGCTCTCGCGGCCCGCGGCGCACCGTTTATGCACCGTTCATACACCGTTTATGGTGGATTCATGGTGCGTTTATGCCGCCTCGTGGAGTCCGCTAAATCAGGGGCTCCAGAAGGCTCTCCAGGGCCGGCACGAGCTGTTTCTTGCGCGACACGATCCCCTCCAGGTCCCACTCGCTGTCGGGCAGGCGGTGGAACGGCAGCGCGACCAGGATGGCGTTGTCGCCGCGGCACAGGAGGTGGCTGCGCCCCGTCACGATGTCGGTGACCATGAGGCAGGCGAGCGCGAGGCCCTCCCGCACGCGCTGCTCGTCCAGGGCCGCCAGCAGGTCCGGCTTGCGCTCGGGGAGCTGCTGCAAACCGTTCACCTCCACCTGCGCGATGCTGACGGCCTTGCCGCCCATCTGGTACGATTTGCGGTCGGCGTCCAGGATGTCGCGCGCCGGGCGCTCGCCCAGCCCCGGCGAGGCGCGCAGCAGTTCCTGGCCGAACTCCGCCACGTCGACGCCGGCGCGCTCGGACAGCCACCGCGACTGCGCGCGGTCCCGGTCGGTCGTGGTCGGCGAGCGCAGCACGAGCGTGTCGGACAGGAGGCCGGAAAGGAGCATCCCGGCCATGCCCGGGGACGGCTGCAGGCCGCTGCGGCGGGCCGCTTCGGCGACCAGGGTGCAGGTGCTGCCCACGGGCTCGACGACGAACGGGATCGGCGCGGCGCTCGGGGCGTTGCCGAGCCGGTGGTGGTCGAGCACGCCGACGATCTCGGCCTCGTCGGCCTCGGCGACCGCCTGCGCCAGTTCGTTGTGGTCCACCAGGAACAGCCGCGCCCGCGGCGGTTCCAGAACGCCGCGGCGCGTGGCCAGGCCGAGGTAGCGCCCCCCCTCGTCGATCACGATGAAGTCGTCGCCGTCGTTGCGCAGGAACGCGCCCCGGTGGTCGCTGATGCGGTCGCTGCCGAAAAAGGTCGGCATGGCCTCGACCAGACTGCCGCCCTTGGCGCCTTCCGCCCCGCTGACGGGCTGCGAGTAGGCGCGGGCGAGCGCGTGCGGGGTCAGGGCGCCGAGCGGCTTGCCGCCTTTATCCACGACCGGGACGACACGGGCCCCCGCCGCGAGCCGGGCCATGGCGATCGAGAGCGGGACGTTCGGCGCGACGGGCTCTTCCGGTTCGGTCGCGTGCCCGAAGGTCGGCCCGACGGCCGTCAGCCGGCCGGGCGCCTTCTGGTCGAAGCGCCGGAGCGCGAACGCGGCCTGCGGCCCGACCTGGCCCGCCCGCGCCGCCCGGACGTTCTCGACGCCGATGGCTTCCAGGTACCAGGCGTGCCCGAGCGCGGACGCGATGGCGTCGGTATCCGGACGCTGGTGCCCGATGACGTAGGTGATGCCGGGTTCCCAGGGTTCGTAGGGGGTCGATGCGGTTGCCATGGCGCTTAGATTCCGGCAATCGCAAACGCTTTCCTTGTGTTAATTTTTTAACAAGACCCCTTGACACAACGGGCGACAACCTGTTAAAATTTTAACATCATGAGCCCGAGGAGGCGCGCCGTGCCCGGAAAGCCCAGAACGTACCTCAGCCCGCGCGAGCAGCAGGTCATGGAGGTCGCCTACCAGCGCGGGCAGGTGACGGCTGCGGACCTGATTGCGGCGCTGCCGGATGCGCCGTCGAATTCGGCCGTCCGGACCCACTTGCGCATCCTGGAAACCAAAGGCCACCTGAGCCACCGCGAGGAGGACGGCAGGTACGTGTACGCGCCGACCCGGCCGCGCCACAGCGCGGCCCGCTCCGCCCTGGCGCAGGTGCTCCACACGTTCTTCGACGGCTCGGTCGAGCGCGCAGTGGCGACGCTGCTTTCGGAGAAAGAGGCCGAACTCTCGGACGAGGAACTGGAGCGACTCGGGCAGATGATCGAGCAGGCCAGAGAAGGGGGGCGATGAACATGGAAACCGCGGCCATGGTCTCATTCGCGCGGGAACTGTTTCCCGAACTTGCCGACGTCGCGGCAAAGAGCCTGGTCCTGGCCGGCGCGGCGCTGGTTACCAGCGGCCTGGTCCGGCGAGCGCCCGCCTCGACCCGCCATCTGGTGTACCTGTCCGCGCTGCTCGGACTCCTCGCCCTGCCCCTCCTCGCGGCCCTGCTGCCGACGTGGCGCACGCCGGTGTTGACGCTCGGCCGCCCGTCTGGAGTCGTCCCGACGGGGACATCCGCCGCCACCGATGCGCCGCGAACCACAAACGCCGGCGACGGGGCGCCCGCGGCGCCCCCTCATGTCGGGCCGACCCGCGCCGGGCCGCCCGCGTCGCCCGGCGCTCCACCCTCCCCCCTGGCTCCGGAGACGGCCGGTGCGGCCGACGCGGGCGGCGGATCCCGGGAGACACCGTGGCCGGTTCTCTGCTTCGCACTCTGGCTGGCCGGCGTCGCGCTCGTCCTGGCGCGCCTCGCGGCGGGAGTGGCGGTCGAGCGGGACATTCGGCGGCGGTGCGAACCGGCCGACACCGGGTTGCTGGAGCCCGCGCGGGCCGCGCTCGGGGTGAACCGGCCGGTCGCCTTGTGGGTCGGCAGCGCCGGGAGCGCCGCGCCCGCCGTGCCCCTGACCGCCGGCTTCCTGCGCCCCGCGGTCCTGCTGCCCTCCGGGGCCGCGGACTGGCCCACCGAGCGCCTGCGCGTCGTCCTGCTGCACGAGATGGCGCACGTGCGCCGTTCCGACTGGCTGTTTTTCCTGCTGGCGCAGCTCGCGTGCGCCTTGTACTGGTTCAACCCCCTGGCGTGGCTGCTCCAGCGCCGGATGCGCCGGGAAAGCGAGCAGGCGTGTGACGATCTGGTGCTCGCGGCTGGCGTCAAGCCGTCGGAGTACGCCGGCCATCTGCTGGAGATCGTGCGAAGCCTGCGGGACCGCCCGGCCCGCACCGGCGCGGCGGTCGCCATGGCCCGGCGCTCCGAGATCGCCGGGCGCCTCCAGGAGATCCTGGCTCCGGAGCGCAAGCGCGGGGCACTGCTTTCCCGGCGCGCCCTCCTTCTGGCCGCGACCCTGGCGGGTCTGCTGCTCGTGCCGCTGGCGATGCTCCGGCCCGCGGCGAGTTTCCCGCCGCTCATCACGTTCGTGCGCGCCGAAGTGGTCGCCCTGCCACCGGGCGCGCAGAACGACACCCGGGTCAACATCGTCGTGCGCTACAACGCGGCGTCGCTGTACCGACGCCTGATCGCCGGCCCGCGGTGGAAGCCGTTCGAGGGGGGTTATCTACGCGACGCGTCGGGTAAGCGGTACGCCTTCTTCCCCGTGCCCGGCGGAGGCGGTTCGCAGTACGGGACCACCGTCGGCTGGGCGACGCCCCGCGGCCGCGGGCGGTACGCGGTAGGTTATGCGTTCCCGCTCGCCCGCATCCCCGCCGCGGCGGGCCGGGTGACGTTCCATACGCGCCTCGTGGCCGAGGACGGGCGGGCGCTGCCCGTGGCGATCATCGTGCGTGATGCGGCGGACCCGTCGCGGGTCGGGAAGCGGGTCCCGGAGACGGACACGAAGCAGCCGCACCGTAACGCCTCCGGCGCGGCCTATTCCGCGACCCTGGCGAACGGCGTGCGCGTCGAAGTCCTGGGCATCGGCCGCGCGGCGGGAGGGTGGTGGTGGCGGCCGGACGGCACGCCGGCTGCGGTTCCGGCTCCGCCTTCCCGCTTCGCGATCCGCAACGTCAAGGGCGACGAGAAGACGCGCTATGTCGCCGTCAAGACGATCTATACGGCCGACGCCGGCCCCTCCGGCACCTGGCAGTTTCAGCCGGAGTCGCGGCTCTACGGCACGCTGTTCACGACGCCCCGCCGCTCCCGCACCGGCAACACGGTCACGGAGATCGATTACATCCCGGCGAAGCTGCCGAAGGAGGCGCGCACGTGCGCCCTTCGCTACGCGACGGCGGCCGGCGCGTGGGAAACGGCGGCCGTTTCCGGCGTCGTGCCGGGGCGGACCGTGAAAAGGACGCGTGAAGCCGGGAAGGTGATCTTCACTCTCGCGACCGACCCGTCACGCGACCCGGGCTGGCGCACAAAGGGCCGCTCCCAGAACGCCATCCTCATGGTCTCCGACACTCTGGGGGAAGACCGGGAACGCCGACTCGTCGCCGTCGACGCCGGCGGGAAAACGACCATGCTGCTCGGCGGGTACCTGCTCCCGGCGGTGATCAAGCCCGGACTTGGCGGCGACCGCCTGTGGAACGAAGCGACCGCGATAGTCCCCACGGTGCTGCTAAAACGGGCGCGCGGGTTCCGACTGGAGACGCGCCGCTACCAGTGGGCCGAGTTCCCCGGCCTCGCTCTGGAACCGCGGGGGCCACGAGCGCCCTCCCGTCCATGACCCGACGGGCAGGCAGCGGGCGCCCGTGGTTTGACGGACATTTTATAGGGGTAAAGAACCGCGGCGCCATGAAACGCAGAGGCGCGATTGGTCTCGGACGGCGCAGGCCCCGGCACGGGGGCGGCGCGCGGCCGGGAGAAAGCATCGAGAGGTTGACACATGGTAGGAACAGGAACACAGCGGGTCAGTGCGGTCTTCGACAGCCACGCCCAGGCGGAGCAGGCGGTGACGGCGTTGCGCCAGATGGGCGTCACCGACACGCAGCTCTCGGTGGTGGCCCAGCACGGGGGAGCCGGCGGCGCGGGCGGAGCCGGCGCGCAGGGCGGTGGTCAGGACGACGGTGACAGCACGGGCGAACGGACGGGCAAGGGCCTGCTGGCGGGCGCCGGCGTGGGCGCACTGTTCGGTCTGGCTGCCCTGGCCATCCCGGGGGTCGGGCCGTTCATCACCGCCGGCTGGCTGGCCGAGGCGCTGGGCGTCACGGCGGGAGCGGCAGCCGCGGGCGCCATCGTGGGCGGCACGTCGGGCGCCATCACCGGCGCGCTGATCAAGGGCGGCTACAGCGAGCACGAAGCCAACTTCTACGGCAGCGCCGTCGAGCGCGGCGGCGTGCTGGTCGCGGTGAACACGGACGGCGCGGCGGCCTCGGTCAGCCAGGTCCAGAGCGTCCTTTCCCAGTACGGCGGCCGGGTGGCCGGCGCGGCGGCCTGATCGCCGCCGGGCCCGCAGGGTACTACGCCTCCTCATGACCAGATCGACGAGCCCGCGGCGTATTTACGCCGCGGGCTTTTTGTCGCCACGGACGCGCAGCGCTGCCTGCCGCTTCCGCGAGCCACGTCGCCGTGCCGCGTGACCCGATACGCGTCCGGCGGGAAGTGGTCGACGGCCGCCGCGTCCGGCTCCACAGCGTCTATCCGGACGGCGGCCGGTGGCGCGACTCCGCCACGCACCCGCCGCTGCTGCTGATCCACGGGCTGGGCTGTTCGGCCGAAGTCTGGAAGCCCGCGATGCGCCGCCTGGCCGAGTGTGGCCTGGACCGGCCCGTGTACGCCACCGACATGCCGGGGTACGGGCGCTCGGCAGGGCCGCCCGAAGCGCTGGGCATCGACGACCTGGCCGATTGGACCGCACGCCTGATGGACGTGCTCGGTATCGACCGCGTCCATCTCTCGGCGCACTCCATGGGCTGCCAGGTGGCGCTCGCCCTCGCGCGCCGCCATCCCGAGCGCGTCGGTGGGCTCGTGCTCGTTGGCCCGACCGAAGGTGCCGACCTGGTCCCCCTGTGGCGGACCGCGGTCGGGCTGCTCCTGGACGTATTGGCCGAGCCGATGCTGTACAACGGCATGCTGCTCAAGATGTACCTCCAGATGGGCGTGCTACGCTACTTCGCCACCGTCCGGCGGATGGTCGAGGACGACCCGGCCGAGCGTGCCGCTGCGGTGCATGCGCCGTGCCTTATCGTCCGCGGCGGGCAAGACGGGATCTTGCCCGAGCAGGCGGCGCGCCAGTTCGCGGACCTACTTCCCCGCGGGTCGTTCCTTCCCGTAGAAGGTTCGGCGCACGCCGTCCAGTTCAACGCCCCGGAGCGGTTCACGCAGGTCGCGCTCGCCTTCTGGAGCCGCGCCGAAGCGGAAGCCATGCGGGACGGCGGTGAGAACGGCGTCTCCCGGGGCCAAGCCCCGCTCCTGGACACGCTGCGCGCCCTCCCCGTGGCGCCGTAACCGCCGGCCGCACTCACGCTGCGGGAGGACAGGAAGCTCGCGGCGTCGAACCTCACGTCCGGAAGATGTCAACGAGGAACGTGCTGATCTATGGGCGTGACGAGGCGCCGACGGAGCCGGTCGCGCTGCGCGCGGGCCCCCTTTCCCTGCGCTTCGAGCCGGATACGGGCTTCCTGCGCCGCATCCGCCTGGGCGACCGGGAGGTGGTCCGGGCCGTCTACGCCGCCATCCGCGATGCCGGATGGGCGACCGTCGCTTCCCGCTTTTCCGACCTCCGGATCGAGGCCGGCCCCGACACCTTCCGCCTCTCGTTCCGGGCGCTGTGCCGGCAGGGCGAGATCGACTTCTCCTGGACCGGCACGATCACCGGGAGCGCGGACGGCACGGTCGTCTTCGCGTTCGACGGACTGGCGCACTCGACGTTCGCGCGCAACCGGATCGGGCTGTGCGTGCTGCACCCGGTCCGCGAGTGCGCGGGCGCGCCGTGCACGGTGGAGCACACGAACGGTGCCGTCGAACCGGGCGCGTTCCCCGGCCCGATCTCGCCGCACCAGCCCTTCAAGGACATCCGGGCCATCCGTCATCATGTCACGCCGGGGGGCGTCGAGGCCGAGGTCCGGATGGAGGGCGACGTGTTCGAGATGGAGGACCAGCGCAACTGGACCGACATGTCGTTCAAGACGTACAGCACGCCGCTGGAACTGCCCCTGCCGGTGACGGTCCAAGCCGGGACCCGCATCACACAGTCGGTCACGCTGCGGTTGAGCGGCGGGGTGTCGGCGCCGGCCGCCCCGGCGCCGGACGCCGGCGAGGTCGTCCTGACATTGGGGGGCGAGGCCGGGCCGCTCCCCCGGATCGGGCTGGGCGTGGCCGGGACGGGACGGGCGCCCACGGCTTCGGAGCAGGCGCGTCTGGGGGCGTTGAAGCTTTCACACCTGCGGGTGGACCTGCACCCCCGACAGGACGGGTGGGAGGAGCGGCTGCGCCAGGCGGACGTGGAAGCCCGGGCGCTGGGCGCCGGCCTGGAGGTCGCCCTGTTCCTGTCCGCAAACGCCGAAGAGGAGCTACGCCTCGTCGCGCGGGTGCTCGGAACCGGGACGCAGCCCGTGGTGCGGTGGCTCGTCTTCTCCGGCGAGGGCGGCGTCACGACGCCGCCCTCGCCGGCCGAACACGCGCGCGCGTTTCTGGCGGCTGCCGGCCCCCCCGTCTTCGGCGGCGTCAACACCAACTTCACGGAAATGAACCGGGAGCGGCCGCCGGTCCACGCGCTCGACGGCCTTTGCTATCCGGTCAACCCGCAGGTCCACGCGTTCGATGACCGTTCCCTGATGGAGAACCTGGAGGGGCAGGCGGAGACCGTCGCCAGCGCCCGGGCGTTCGCCGCGGGCCTGCCGGTCGCCATCAGCCGGGTGACGCTGAAGGCGCGGCGGGAGGCGGACGAGCCACGACAGCGCGCACTGCTGGGCGCGGCGTGGACGCTCGGAAGCCTGAAGTACCTGGCCGAGAGCGGCGCGGCGAGCGCCACGTTCTTTGAATCGACGGGCGGCCTGGGGCTCCTCCCAAGCGATGCGGCGACCCCGGGATGGTCCACGTTCCCGGTCTACCACGTGTTCGCCGACCTGGCCGATTTCGCCGGTGGTACGGTCCGGCGCACGATCAGCACCGACCCGTCGACCGTGGCCGGTCTGACCATCACCGACGCGGGCCGGACGCGCGTGCTGGTCGCCAACCTGACCGCAAACCGTTGCCGCGCACGCGTCGAGGGGCTGTCCGGAGCCGTGCGGGTGAAGCTGCTGGACGCGGCGACGGTAGAGGCAGCCACGGCAGCCCCGGAAGCATTCCGCGACGAGCCCGGTCGCACCGTAGACACCGACAGTGAGAGCCTGTCGCTCGACCTGTCACCCTACGCCGTCGCGCGCATCGACGCGGGGGACGCGGGATGAACGGCCCGCTGCGCTTCGCCGTGCTGGGGGCGGGCTTCTGGGCGCGCTACCAGCTTGCCGCCTGGCACGAATTGGAAGGGGCCCGTTGCGTCGCGATCTGCGACCCGGCGCGCGACCGGGCCGCCGCGCTGGCCGCCGACTTCGACATCCCCGCCGTGTACGACGACCCGGAAGCGGTGCTGCGGAACGAGCAGGTCGATTTCGTCGACGTCATCACGCCCCCCGATACGCACGCGGCGCTGGTGCGGCTCGCCGCATCCCGAAAGCTGCCGGTGATCTGCCAGAAGCCCATGGCCCCCACCCTCGCGGAGGCCGAGTCCCTGGTCGGCGAGTGCCGCGAAGCCGGGGTGCCGTTCTTCATCCACGAGAACTGGCGCTGGCAGACGCCCCTCCGGGAGTTGTCACGGGTCCTCCACGGTGGCGAGCTCGGCCACGCGTTCCGCGCCCGCCTCCAGTTCGCGTGCTCGTTCCAGGTCTTCGACAACCAGCCGTTCCTCAAAGAGCTGGAGCAGTTCATCCTGACCGACATCGGCAGCCACGTCCTGGACACCGCCCGCTTCTTGTTCGGCGAGGCAGACAGCCTGTTCTGCCGGACGCACCGCGTCCACGAAGACATCGCGGGCGAGGACGTCGCTACGGTGATGCTGCGGATGGCACGGCCCGGCGCGCCGCCCACCACGGTCGTGTGCGACATGAGCTACGCCAGCCGGCTGGAGAACGAGCGGTTCCCCCAGACGTTCGCGGTCGTGGAGTGCGAAGGGGGTTCGGCGGAACTGTCCACGGACTACTGGCTGCGCGTGACGACGGCCGACGGCACGCACGCGCGCCGCTGCCCCCCGCCCCGCTACGCCTGGGCGGACCCCGCCTACGACGTGGTCCAGGCGAGCAGCGTCCCCTGCTGCGCCGACCTGCTGAACGCGCTCCGCTCCGGCGCTCCGGCCGAGACCCACGCGGCCGACAATCTGGAAACCGTGCGCCTCGTGTTCGCCGCGTACGAATCGGCGCGCACGAACCAGGCCGTGACGCCATGACCGACCGCATCCGGGCCACCTACGCCATCGAGACGGCCCTGCCCGTGGAGCAGGCGCTCGACGTCATGTTGGGGTTACAGGGAACGGGCGGGTTCGTGAAGCTGCCCGGCGAGACCGAGGCATTGCGCGAGCGGCACGGGGCGCGCGTCGAGCGCATCACGCCCGGCGAGACAGTAGACACGCCCGGCCTGCCGGGCGCGAAGGCGCCCGGGGGAGGGGCCGGGGCCGTGCGGTTCCAGCGCGCCGAAGTCGAACTGTCCTACCCGCTGGAGAACGTCGGCACGAACCTGCCCACGCTCGTCGCGACGGTCGCGGGCAGTATCTTCGACCTTTCGGAAATGTCCGGCCTGCGCCTGCTCCGTCTCGACCTTCCCGGCGCGTTCGCCGGGGCGCACCCCGGCCCGCAGTTCGCCGTCGAGGGCACGCGGCGGCTGACCGGCGTCCACGACCGTCCGCTCATCGGCACCATCGTCAAGCCCAGCGTCGGGCTGTCGCCGGAGGAGACCGCGGATCTCGTGCGGACCCTGGCCGGGGCGGGGATCGACTTCATCAAGGACGACGAGCTGATGGCGAACCCGCCCCACTCACCGCTTGACGAACGGGTCGAAACCGTGATGCGGGTCGTCAACGAGCACGCGCACCGGACGGGCAAGAAGGTGATGGTCGCCTTCAACATCACGGACGAGCTGGACGCGATGCTCGCCCACCACGACACCGTTCTCAGGCACGGCGGGACCTGCGTGATGGTGAGCCTGAACAGCGTCGGGCTGGTCGGCGTCGAGCACCTGCGCCGGCGCGCGGCGCTCCCGATCCACGGGCACCGCAACGGCTGGGCGATGCTGACGCGCTGCCCGCAGCTCGGCCTGGAGTTCCAGCCCTACCAGACGCTGTGGCGGCTCGCGGGCGTGGACCACCTGCACGTCAACGGCATCGGCAACAAGTTCTGGGAGCCGGACGACTCGGTGGTGGCGGCCATGAAGGACTGCCTGTCGCCGCTGCTGGGCACGCCGCCGGTGCTGCCGGTCGTCTCGTCGGGCCAGTGGGGCGGGCAGGCGCCCGAGACCTACCGCCGCACGCGAACGACCGACCTGTTATACGTCGCCGGGGCGGCCACCATGGCGCACCCCGGCGGCCCCGCGGCGGGCGTCCGCTCGCTCCAGCAGTGCTGGGAAGCCGCCGTGGCGGGAGTTCCTCTGGAGGAGTACGCCCGCGAGCACGTCGAACTGCGCCAGACGCTCGAAACGTTCGGCGGCGGGCGCGGGTAGGGCGGAAAAGCCATGCCGGACCTCGTCACCATCGAGCAGTTCGCCAACAACATCGACGCGGACCTGCTGAAGATGCGCCTGGAGCGGGCGGGCATCCCCGTCGTGCTCGCGAACCAGCACATCCGCAACGCGCGGGGCGGGCTGGGCGGCTTCGCGTTCTACATCTGGGTGCAGGTGCCCGAGGAGGACGCCGCGCGGGCCCGGCTCATCGCCGCGGAGCGCCCGGCCGACCTGGACGAGGCCGAAGAGCAGGAACTGGCGGCGCGCGCCGAGGCCGCGGACGACTGCCCGGCCTGCGGCTCGGACGACACGCGCTTCGAGGAGGCGACGGCGGCGCCGCAGGGCGGCTTCACTCCGGCCAGCGTCATCGGGGTGTGCGGGGCCTGCGGCCACCGCTGGCACCTCGGGTAGCCCATGACGGACACCGACGATCTGCTCCTGGCCTTTTACGGCGACGACTTCACGGGCTCCACCGACGTGATGGAGGCGCTGTCGCGCGCCGGGCTGCGCACGGTCCTGTTCCTGCGCCCGCCGGGCCCCGACGACCTTCGCCGGTTCCCCGGCGCGCGCGCTTTCGGCGTGGCCGGGGTCAGCCGCTCCCTCCCGACCGGGGCGATGGAGGCCGAGCTGCGGCCGGTCTTCGAGGCGCTGCGCGCGCGGGGCGCCCCCCTGGCGCACTACAAGGTCTGCTCGACGTTCGACTCCTCCGCGGAGGTGGGCAGTATCGGCCGCGCCATCGACATCGGGCAGGCGGTGTTCGCGTCGCCCTTCGTTCCCGTCGTGGTGGGCGCGCCGGCGCTGGGGCGCTATCAAGTCTTCGGAAACCTGTTCGCCCGGTCGGGGCCGGAGACGCGCCCGTTCCGGCTGGACCGCCACCCGACGATGCGCCACCACCCCACGACGCCGATGGACGAGGCGGATTTGCGCCTGCACCTCGGCAAACAGACCGACAAGCGCATCGGCCTGTTCGACATCCTCGACGCGGCCCTGCCGCCGGAGGCCCAGGAAGCGCGCAGGAACGCCCTCCTCGCCGACGGGTGCGGCGTGGTCCTGTTCGATGTGCTGACGGAGGACCATCTTCCCGCCATCGGCCGCTTGATCGCGAGCACCACCGGCACGGACGGGCCCCTTTTCGTCGTCGGCTCCTCCGGCGTCGAGTACGCGCTCGTTGCGCACTGGAAGGCGGAGGGCAGTCTACCGCCGCCGCCCGACTTCGCGGCGGATCCGGTGGAACAGATCGTCGTTATGTCCGGCAGTTGCTCGCCGGTGACGGAGCGGCAGATCGCCTGGGCCGTGGAGAACGGCTTCGGGGAGGTCCCGCTGCGGCCGGAACGTCTGGTGGACCCGGCGATGCCGGAGGCGGAGTTCCTGGGCGCCGTCAAGGCGGCACGGCGACACCTGGCGGGGGGGCGCAGTGTCGTGCTGCACACGAGCCGGGGGCCCGACGACCCCCGCCTGCCCATCGCGCGCGCCCGTCTCGCCGCGACCGGGCACGCCGAGTCGGACACCGCGCGGCTGTTCGGGACCGTAATGGGGCGTGTTCTCCGCGAAATCCTTCTCGGGGCGCCCCGGGTCCGCCGCGCGGCCGTGTGCGGCGGCGATACGTCGAGCTTTGTCGCGCGGGCGCTCGGGATCACCGCGCTGGAGATGGCCGCGCCGATGGCCCCGGGCTCCCCGCTGTGCCGCGTCCACACCGGCGACGCGCTGGACGGAATGCAGATCGTTTTCAAGGGCGGGCAGGTGGGCAAGATCGACTTCTTCGCGAGCGTGCTGCGCGGCACACCCTGAAAGGAATAAACCATGACGACGATTGCACTCTTCGGCGCGGGCGGGAACATGGGCATCCGACTGACCGGGACGCTGGGGAAACACACGGACGCCTTCCGCCTCCTTTATGTCGAGCCCGGCGAGGCGGGGCGGGCGCGGCTCCGGGAGCGTGGCCTTGACGTGACCGGCCGCGAGGACGCGCTGCGCGAGGCGGACGTCGCGGTCCTGGCGGTGCCGGACAAGCTCATCAAAGCCGTGGCCCACGATATCGTGCCGGATCTGAAGCCGGGGGCGATGGTGATCTGCCTGGACCCGGCGGCCCCCTTCGCCAAGCACCTGCCGCCCCGCGAGGACATCTCGTACTTCATCACGCACCCCGCGCACCCCCCGGTCTTCAACGACGAGACCGACCCGGAGGCGCGGCGGGACTTCTTCGGCAGCGGCAAGGCGAAGCAGAGCATCGTGAGCGCGCTGATGCAGGGGCCGGAGGAGGACTACGCCCGGGGCGAGGCCATCGCGTCGGCGATGTTCGGCCCCGTCCTGCGCTCGCACCGCGTGACCGTGGAGCAGATGGTGATCCTGGAGCCCGCGCTTTCCGAGACGGTCGCGGCGACGTGCGTCACGATCATGCGCGAGGCCATGGACGAGGCGATCCGCCGCGGCGTCCCGCCCGAGGCGGCCCGCGATTTCCTGCTCGGGCACATCAACATCCCGCTCGCCCTCGTCTTCGACGAGATCGACTGGGACTTTTCCGCGGGCGCGAAGAAGGCCATCGAGGAGGCGAAGAAGACGATCTTCCAGCCGGACT
>CADCTO010000095.1 GCA_902805585.1 uncultured Armatimonadota bacterium
TGTGGGAGCAGGGCGAACACCGACGGCGGGTAGCCGCGGGTTGCGGGCGGCTCGCCGGCAGACAGGCCGACCTCGCGCTGCGCCATGGCGAAGCGGGTGACGCTGTCCATCATCAGCACCACGTGGCGGCCGCGATCGCGGAAGTGCTCGGCGATGCGGGTGGCCGTCAGCGCGGCGCGCAGGGCCTCTTCCATCGTCGCCGGCTGCGCCTCCCGCAGCGAATCCGTGGCCTGGTCCTCGGCGTACGCCGTGCCCGCGGCGACCGCGCAGCGCTCCTGCGCCCGGAACTCGCCGTCGTAGCCGAGCACGAAAAAGTGGTCCTGCTCCGGGCCGCGGTTCATCTCGGCGAACAGGGCGCGCACCGTCAGCGGAACGGACTGCTGGTCGTTGTAGACGCGCTTGACCGCGGGCGAGAGCGAGAACCCCACGAGCCGCTGGATGGACACGTCGTCCGGGGAGCGCTCGAAGCCCTCCTTATGCGCCACGTCGATGGCCGCCAGGCGCAGCGACTCGATGTCGCTCTGCTTGCCCAGCGCGCCCATCATGAGCCGGTCGTAGACGTCGAAGATCTTGCGCTGCGTGCCCCGCACGGTCAGCATCAGGATGCCGTCGTCGTAGGACGCGGCGACGATGGGCGAGCCGTCCTTGAGCCGGTCCTCGACGTACTCGTTGCGCTGCTGGACCGACTGGTTCCAATCGTAAAGGCTATAGGACATATCAGCTTTCTAAGAACGGCCCGCGCCGACGGCCAGCGGCTCGCTGCCGCTGATCTCCCGGATCATCGCGCGGAGGGTGTCCACTTCGACGTCCTGGATGCCCTCGCGCGTGATGGTGCGGGCGAGCGGCAGGACCTTGCCTGCGCCGCCGGTCGCCGCGTCCAGGTCGGCGGCGATCTCCAGGAGGGTCAGCGATTCCCGGAGCGCCGTGTCGCGGTCCATCTCGCGGAACGGGCCTTTGGTCTTGGCGATGTACTCGAAGGCGCCACGGATCTGCGTCGAGCCCGATCCCGCCGCCCCGAAGTCGGCCGTCTCGAAGCGCGCGCCGCCCGCGTCATAAAAATAGATCCGGCCCTGGTCGCTGTCCAGGTCGAACGTGGACAACACGGGGATGAACGCCCCGATGCCGTTCATCGCGGCCATCATGTTTCCGGCGATCACGCGGCCCAGTTCGCTCAGTTTGCCGTCCAGGCTCATCGGCTGGAGCTGCGAGCGCTCGTAGTAGCGGAAGGCGTGGCGCAGATACCGCACGACCTCCATGGCCTTCGAGAACGACCCCGAAATCGCGATCAGCGTGTGGTCGTCGAGCGGCAGCACCTTTTCGGCCTGGTCGTACATGATGGCGAAGCCGCCGGTCGCCCGCCGGTCGCCGATGTTGATCACGCCGTCCCGGTACTTGACGGCGATGACGGTCGTGCCGTGGATCTCGCCGCCCCCCGCCAGGCCGTCACCGGCCGAGACGACCCCGCGCGCCGCCTGCCCCGGGGCAGGCGGCAGGTGCTTATTGACAAGCGCGGCGAAGTCGCCGCGCTTCCCGTCGATATCGAGCATAGGTCGCTTTCTACTGACCCGAGCGCTGGCGGTACCGCTTGGCCTGGTTCGGGTCGACCCGCTTCATGCGGTCGAGGATGTTGCGGCTTTCGGGCCGCTTGACGTCCGGCTTGCTGGGCCCGTCGCCGTCGCCGCTCTTGCGGAGCGGGTCCGCCGTCGGCATGGGCCGCGTCAGGCGATCATCGATGCGGATTTCCTGCATGGTTGTTCCTTCCCGTGCGGGCGTCTGCCCGCGCCCCGTCCGGCGGCCTGCGCCGCCGG
Source organism: uncultured Armatimonadota bacterium (assembly GCA_902805585.1). Classification (GTDB taxonomy): domain Bacteria; phylum Armatimonadota; class Armatimonadia; order Armatimonadales; family Armatimonadaceae; genus CADCTO01. Next base: position 1,809 of record CADCTO010000095.1, read on the forward strand.
ACATTCCCGTTGTTCCCGCGCCGTCGCTGCGCTACTCTTCCGCGTCCTCGGCGTCGTCTCCTGCGTCTCCGTCGGCGACGTCCGTCCCGGCGTCGTGTTCCAGCGATTCCAGGGCCGCCACGAAGTCGGCCGGGGTGGCGGCGGGTGTCAGCCGGGCCGCCACCAGATCGGGGTCCAGGTCCTGCACCTGCGACATGCGGATGCCGACGCTCTGGCCCGCGCCGTCGTCGAGGGTCAGGCGGCTCCAGGTGACCTCGCGCACCGCTTCGGCGAACTTGCCCACGGCCAGGCCGCGCACCAGGGCGCGCGGCGACCGCGCCGGCGGGTTGGTGACCGCCCGCGCGATCTCTTCGTCACTTACTATACGCCGCACGCGGCCTTCCTGCTCCAACCCCAGGTACAGGCCGGCCTCCGGGTCCACGTTGTGGTACTCCAGGTCCAGGCTTTGCAGCGTCGGGTCGTCCCACGCCATGCCTTCGGCCTCGCGGAACTCGTCCAGCAGGGCCCGCTTCGCCGCCCAGTCCAGCGTGTCGGACAGCCCGAGCGGGTCCGTTTCCAGCCGGTCGAGCACGGCTTCCCATTCGGCCAGGACCAGATCTGCTTCGCCCGACAGCCCGGCCAGCCGCTCCCGGGCGGCGGCGAGGTAGGCGCGCTGCACGTCCACGGACCGGATGGTGCCGCCCCCGGCGCGCTCGACCAACCACTTCAGGCTCTGGTCGCGCGACACCTGCTTGATCGCCTCGACCGGCGCGCGCAGTCCGACCCCTTCGGGCCGCCAGCCGGTCTCCAGGAGGCGCAGCGTCAGCAGCGTCGTTCCCGCCTTCAGCAGCGTCGCCGTTTCGCACAGGTTGGCGTCCCCGCAGATCACGTGGAAGCGCCGGTAGCGGCGGGCGTCCGCGTGCGGCTCGTCGCGCGTGTTGACGATGGGCCGGTTGTAGAGCGTATCCACGGACGCCTCGACCGAAAAGAAGTCCGCCCGCTGCGAGAGCTGGTAGGCGACCGTCCCGTCCGACGGCTCGGCGCCGACCTTGCCCGCGCCCGCGAAGATCTGCCGCGTCACGAAAAACGGCAGCAGCCCCGTCAGCAGATCGTCGAACGGCACGTTCCGGTCGATCAGGTACGACTCGTGGCAGCCGTAGCTCGCGCCGTGGAAGTCCGTGTTGTTCTTGTACAGCGCGACCCGGACGCCCGCGCGCGCCTGCCGCCGCTCGGCGCAGGCCTGCATAACGCGCTCGCCCGCCCGGTCCGAAGCGATCAGCTCGCGGACCGTCGCGCATTCGGGCGTCGAAAACTCGGGGTGCCCGTGGTCGTTATACAGCCGCGCGCCCGACGGGAGCACGCGATCCGCCCGCACCTCGACGTCCGTCGAGTGCGGCTGGCCGGACCGCTCGAACTGCGCGTCGTTGGGATCGACCGACAGGTGATCGACCGTGAAGCCGCGCATGTCGCGGCGCGGGTGCTCGGACCGGTAGTCCCAGCCCGTCGCGACCGGTCCCGGACAGAGCTTGACCAGATGCGTGGCCTCGGCCACCAGGTCCTGCGCGCCCTTGCCCTCCACGTAGATCCCGTATTCGGTCTCGATCCCGATCAATCGCCTCGCCTCGGTGCTTGAAAAAGCAGCGGGGCCGCGACCCGGACGAACACCAACGGACGCGGCCCCTGTTCTGTATCTATTGTACCTGATGCCCGTTCCGTTGACACCCCTCTTTCGGGCAGGTTTGACGCGTGCTGCTGCACGGTGCCGATGGAAGGAAATGACGAAGGAGGCTGCAGACTAACGCTCCGGGCGAATGTCCATTGTGGCGCGTGTGGCCCCGGTTCGAACGTTCTGGATGTTCGTCGGCCCGTCGGCGCCGGGATGGGCGATCTGAGTGCCGTCGGGCGAGAAAGCGGCCAGCCGGCTGTTACCCTCCAGCGTGCCCTCTATCTGTCCTGTTTGAGTGTCCCAAAGCCAGGTGCTATGGACGACGCTCATGCCTTTGTTGCGCATCCCCGATCCGGCCAGGATCCTCCCATCCGGCGAGAGCGCGATGTGTTCTACCTCGTAGTTCTCGACCGCTTTCAATGCGCGGGGCGGCGTGTCTGCTTGCAGGTCCCAGAGGCGAACGCGCCTGTCCGGCCGACGAAGAACGCCGAGGGTGGCGCCGTCTGCGGATACCGTGATGGTGTAGGCGTGTTCAGACGGGCCTTCGATTAGCCGCTTTAACGCCCCCGTTGCCGCATCCCACCACTCCACAGCGCCGTCATTGTCGTCGGACACGTCGGCCTCCGTAGCGACCACAAGCGTCTTGCCGTCGGCCGTGTACAGGGCTTGTGCCAGCCAAGCCGTGGGGTGGCGCGGCAATGTGCGTTTGAGCCGGCCTGCGCTCGTCTCCCAAAGATCAATCCCGTTGGGAAATACGGTCGCCAGCGTCTTCCCGTCGGGCGAGAAGGCTAAGCTTCGCACACCGTCCCCATGACCTCTTAGCGTCCGCTTCAGCCGCCTGGCAGGCACATCCCACAGGGCAACGTTGCCGACGTCCCTGGCTTCGGCGTAGTCGCCGCTCCCCGTCGCCAGCAGTCGCCCGTCGGGCGAAAAAGCCACCGACCGTACCGGCGTCGCGACACGCGCCTTCAGCAACTGGCGACCGGACCCGGCGTCCCACAGGAAAACCGCGCCCTCGGAGCGTCCCGGCACGCGCAGGTACCCACCGCCCGCCAGTGTTTTGCCGTCGGGCGAAAAAGCGACGCACGTCACAACATGGCCGGGAAACTGGGTGTGCCAGTACTGTTTCCACGCCGAGGAGACACAAAGCAATACGCCCGCCAGCGCGAGGCAGGAAAAGACCAGTGGCTTCTTCGCTCTCATGTCGCCGCTACTCAGCCGTCTTCCGCGCGGTGGCGCGGGCGGTCTGTGAGGCGGAGATCTCGTACCAGAGCGTCCTGTGCGCGGGGTCGATGCGGAACGTCAGGCGCCCGCCCACCAGCCGCGAGGGCACGGCCTTGTTCCGCGCACCGGTGGCGTCGAGCGCGTATACCGTCACGCTGCGCGCGGTCGTGTTCAGCGTGATGAGGGCGGGAACCGCCTCCGCCATCACCGGGCCGCTTTTCCAGGCGTTTTGCGCGTACGTGCGCTCTTTGTTCCAGAGGAGCCCCGGGTTCTCCGCCTTGTCGACCGTCGTAAGGAGCAGCGACGTCGACCGGGGCGTCGGCTTCCCGTCGCGGCTCGCCAGCGTCAAAGCGAGGAAGTTGCGCGCGGTCGGTTCCGCGGCGACGCGGAGGCCGCTCAGGTCGGTCTGCTTGCCGCCGAGAAACCCGACGACGGCCTTCGCAGTCGGCGTATCGACCGTGAACAGATCGGCCGCCTGATCCCAATCGAGGTGGTTCGGCGGGGGCGGCAGCAACGCCGTGGGCGACAGCGACACGCGCACGGCCGCTGCCTTGTCAACGAAACGCACGGCCGCCTGCCTCCGGAGGAAATCGCGCGACGCGACCTTGCCGACGGTCGCCGCGTGCCAGAAACTGTAGTCCGTGCCCTTCGCCTTGAGCGCGGCGACCTGCTCCGTCGGCACCTGGAGCTGCATGCGGTTCGGGGACGGGTTCAGGTCGCCGCGCAGGAAGACGTACGCGGCCCAGGGCAGGAACGCCATCTTACCGGGATGGCCGGACATGTCGAAGAAGCTTTCGATGCGGTCGCCGCGCCCGCCGTGGGCGAACAGGAAGACGCCGTCCCAATCCTGCCACGCCGCGTACGCCAGGATCATCGGCACCCCTTCGGCGGCGTACTCGTTGGGCGCCGGGTGGTCGTACTCGGAAACGGTAAACGGCTTACCCGCCACCCGGTGCATCGCGAGCCCCTCGAACGAACCGGCCCCGTCGTTCTTCACCATAGCCGTGTTCGGGATGCGGAAGTCGTTCGGGTCGAAGGCGCGCCCGGGGAACGACGGGTGCTCCCAATAGGCGTGCATGTCCACCCAGTCCATTTTCGATTCCCGGTACACGCCCCCGAGCCCCCCGTACGATGCCTGCGAACAGGCGACCGGCGCCTTCGCGCCCAGCGTCTTCTGGACGTAGTTTTTCATCCCCTGCGCGTACCGTTCCTCGACGTCCATCAGGTAGGCGACGTAGTCGCGGCCCGGCGCGGTCGGCGTCACGCCGGGCAGGGGGAGATTCGCGGCTTCCAGCGTCTGGCCCGCGCCCAATGCAACGCCGCCCCCGCCGGGACGGACCGACACGTTTGCCAGGTACACGTCCGCAGCAGACCCGCCGATCACGAACGAGAGGCGGCTGTGGTTCGGGTCGGGCTTGTCCGCCACGAACGTGAGGGTGAAGCGCTTCCAGTCCGTCGTGAGCGCGACGCCCTGGTCGAGCCCGACGAAGCTCCACGGGTCCCGGTCGTAGCGCGCCTGAACCCCGATGCCGCGGGGCGCTCCGGCGCGGGCGGCAAAGGAAACGGTGTACGTTTCGCCGTCCTTCAGGTCCAGGCCCGTGTAGTGGGTCTGCAGGTGCCAGTCGGTCCCACTGACCTGCAGGTTCGACAGATGGAGGGCCCTGCCTTCCGGCGCGTTGGTGGCCCCGGCGACGCCCTCCACCGACATCGTATAACGCGCCGCAGCCTGCTGCTCCTGCGTCCAGCCGCTCGTGCCGTTCTCGAAGCGGCCGTTGGCGATCAGGTTCGCGCCGAGCGGTTTGGCGTTCGTGTTCCACGCCTGGAGCAGTCGGGCGGTCGAGCCGTATTTTTGCTTCAGGTACGCGTTCCAGCCGCGGGCGATCTGGCCCCGGTAGTGCTCGGGCAGGCCGGGGATCGAATCCGCGGAGCCGAGGAGCGAATCTTCGTTGGTGAGCTCCACCAGTGCGACAGTGGGCTCCTCCACGTACCGGGTCCCGGTGTACGGGTTTCGGTGCGTGAGCAGCTGCCTGGCGTACTGCTTTTGGAGTTCGAGGGCGCGCGGGTCGAAGTAGGAGACTGCTTTGCCCTCCTGGTTGATCTTGTCGGCGTCGGGGAACCCGTCGGCCGCGCCCCACTGGCGCGTGACGTGGAGGTTCATATCCACGTAGATGCCGTGCCGCTTGAACTGGTACACGAGGTGGTCGAGCCGGTCAAGGCTGCGCGCGTCCAGCGCGTTTGTCTTCTTGCCGTACGACATGCCGGAGAAGTGGAAGAGATTGGGCTCGGCCCACGGCGCGTCCATGTGGTGGAGACGCACCATGTTGAACCCGAATTTGCGCAGCCGCCCCGCGATCTTGACCCCGTCCTCTTTGGCCGGAAAGCAGGCGCCCCCGCCGATGTTGGTCGCCAGGAACCGCACCCGCCGCCCGGTCTGATCGTAAAAGTGCCCGTTCTTGATGGCGATGCGTCGCTTGTCCGTGAGCGGGGCCGGGTTCAGCGCACTCACGTCTACCGCCGTTTTCTTGACGTCATCCCAGGGCATCACGAACGGGAAGCGTCGCTCCGGTGGCGGCGCGGAGGCCGGCTGGCTCCGCGCGGACGGAGCGGCGTAACACGCCGTGATGGCGATCAAGCCCAACGACGGGAGCCCGTGGGCGAAGCGCCGGAGGCGAATACGGAAGACGCTATTCACGTGGACTTCCTCGCTTACCGTATCTACGGTTTGAAGTTGTAGCGGCTGGAAACTGCGAAAATAACCATCGTTGCCTCTTTTGCGGCTACTATTCATCAGAAACTTTCCGTATTGTTGAATAACTCAGACTTTACATTCGGCGCCTACACCTGTCAAGTGTAAACCGCCGGGCGCGTGCTGATTACGACCGTTACGGTGGCGAGCACGTGTTGCGAAAGTCCGGTGATTCGCCTGCTCCCCGGCCAGCCGAGAATCGGCCCGCTTGCCAAGATGCCTGCGTCGCGTTTACAATGATGTCTCCGGGAACGGCCCGAGATCCCCCGACACGTGAGGTCACCGCCGTGCGGCGAGATGCTGTGATCGAGAACCCGGCCATCAACAGCCCGTACATCGGGCCGTCGCGGCACTGCCGGTTCGACGACCGGGGCATCACCGGTCACACCGTGGACGCGCGCGCGACGTCAGCCCGCATTTCTCGCCCGTCCTGAAAGCCAGAGGCGGTATGGCGGCGTCGTGCGCGAGGGGAAACGAGCATGTCTGACATCAAGGATCTCCTGTACTCCGCCCTCCTGGGCGTGGTCATCGTCGGCGAGGTGGAAAATCTGCTGAAGGAGGGGGCCGACCCCGACACGGTCCTGAACGACGGCGGGACGTCGCTGATGGTGGCCGCGGACCTCGGATATCCGGACGTCGTTGATCTTCTGGTGGGCCATGGCGCGGACGTCAACCGGCAGGACGATAAGGGCTGGACGCCGCTGACGTACGCCGCGGCGCGCGGGCGCGCCGACATCATCGTCCGCCTTCTCGACGCCGGTGCGGACGCGTACCGGGCCGACAAGAAGGGGTGGACGCCGCTGGTGCATGCCGCACAGGGCGGTCATCTCGAAGTGGTCGCGGCGCTCCTCGATCACAGCTACCCCGGCGTGTCCGACGCAGACGGCGGGCAGCCGCCGAACTTGAAAGGACAGTGGAGGCAGCGGCACGATCTTGCAGCCGCACTACATGCGGCTTCCAGGGAGGGTCACACGGACATCGTGGCCGCGTTGCTCGGCCGGGGCGTCAGCGCCAATGCCCTCTCATCGGAAGGCTATTCCCCCCTTTACACCGCGGTGGCCTACAACAAAGTCGGGGTCGCCCAGGTGCTGCTCGAACACGGCGCCGACGTCCGGTTCGCGAAGAAAAACGGGCGTCCGATCCTCGAGGTGGCGCAGGAGATCGGCGACCTGGCCATGCTCGTCGTGCTGCTCAGCCACGCTCCGGCGGGAACGCAGGACCCGGGCGGACAGGCATCGGAGACGGGGCTCGACTCGCTGCTCGCGGAGCTCGATAGCTTCGTCGGCCTGGCCCGGGTGAAGGAGGACGTCACGCGGCACGTCCTGTTCCTCCGCGTCCAGCAGCTTCGCAAAGAGCAGGGCCTTGTCGCCCCCGAGCAGAGCCTGCACATGGTCTTCACGGGCAACCCGGGCACCGGTAAGACCACCGTGGCACGGCTGCTGGGCCGCATCTACCGGGCCATGGGGTTCCTGTCCAAGGGGCATCTGGTGGAGACGGATCGCGGCGGACTGGTCGCCGGATTCCAGGGGCAGACGGCCCTGAAGGTGCGGGAGGTGGTCGAGCAGGCCCTCGGCGGCGTCCTGTTCATCGACGAAGCCTATGGCCTCACTCCCGAGGACGGCACGGCCGATGCCGGTCAGGAGGCTGTGGATACGCTGGTGAAGCTGATGGAGGACCACCGGGACGACCTCATCGTCATCGTGGCGGGCTACACCGAGCGTATGGCGCAGTTCCTCCGGAGCAACCCCGGCCTCGAGTCCCGCTTCAACAAGCGGCTGCACTTCGACGATTACACGCCCGCCGAGCTGGCGGACATTTTCAAGGCCATGGCGGAGCAGCAGGACTACCTGCTCGATGAGGATGCCGAGACGGTTCTCGTCAAAGGTTTCCAGGCGGCGTGGCAGCGCAAGGACGAAACGTTCGGGAACGCCCGCCTGGCCCGCAACTGGCTGGAAACGGCCGTCAGTAACCACGCCCACCGGGTCGGGGGGTTGGCCGGAGCGGCGCACGAAGAACTGACCACGCTAACGGCGTCGGACATCCCGACGCCGGCCAACGTGCGCTCGTCCCGGTCCTCGGGCGAGAACGAGCCCGGCGTGGAAGAGCTGCTTGCCGAACTCGACGCTCTTGTCGGGATGGAGCCGGTCAAGGAGGACGTGCGTCAGGTGGTCGACGCGACCCGCCTGCGGAAGCTCCGTGAGGCGCAGGGCCTGCCCGTTTCCGACCAGAGTCTGCACCTGGTCTTTACGGGCAACCCGGGCACCGGTAAGACCTCCGTCGCCCGCCTCGTGGGGCGCCTGTACAAGGCGCTCGGCCTGCTGTCTCGCGGGCAGTTCGTCGAGACGGACCGGGCGGGGCTGGTGGCCGAGTGGATGGGCCAGACCGCGCCCAAGGTGCGCCGGGTGGTGCAGGGGGCCCTGGGCGGGGTGCTGTTCATCGATGAAGCGTACGCCCTGACCAAGGGCCGCCAGGACCGGGACGAATTCGGCGCCGAGGCGGTGGACACGCTCCTGAAGCTGATGGAGGACTACCGGGACGACCTCGTGGTGATCGTGGCGGGCTACACCGGCGAGATGGAGACCTTCCTCCAGAGCAACCCCGGTCTGGCAAGCCGCTTCCGCAAGCGTATCCGCTTCCCGGACTACACCCCCGAGGAACTGAACCGCATCCTGCGCGCTTTCGCCGCCGCGGCGGAGTACGAGATCACGGAAGCGGCCGCCGAAAAATCGCTGCGTCTGTTCCGGGAGCAGTACGAGGCACGGGACGCCTCGTTCGGCAACGCGCGGCTCGCCCGCAACCTTTTCGAGTCGGCCGTGAACCGCCTGGCAAGCCGGGTGGCGCGTTCCTTCCCGTCGGGGACGGCCGTGCAGCGGGAGGACCTGGTCCAGATCCTGCCCGACGACCTGCCCGAAACGCTGTGATCGCAGCGTTTTGAGGCGCAGGCCGGAGCGGGCGACGGTAGTCGAATACCACGACATCCAGGGTGAAGGCGAGCGCGGCCTGTGTCAACGTTCTTGTGCAGGAAGTAGCTGGGCAGGGTCAGTGCAGAGGGAGAAGGTCTGCCACGGCTACCAGGGCGCTCCCGGCGAACTCTACCGGAACCTGATCACCGGGCGCAAAGATGGTACGCAGACCGTAACCTGATGGGGTCGGTTCCCGATAGACTTCCAGAGATCGATCCGTCAGGTTGACGATCCAATACTCGGGGATACCCGCGACCGCGTACTCCAGCCCCTTCACATCACGATCGGTCGCCAGCGTCGTGTCCGACACCTCGATCACGAGCACGACATCCGCCGGCTCGGCGATCCGGTCGTCGTACTCCGCGTCGCCGCCTCGGGCGACCGCCACGTCCGGGTATCGCTCACGGCGGTCTCCCAAAGCCAGGGCCTTCTCTTCGCGGACACTCCAGTC
>CADCTO010000096.1 GCA_902805585.1 uncultured Armatimonadota bacterium
CGGTGTCGACATCGTTGCGAATCAAAGACTTGCGCGCGTGCGGTGCCCTGGCGCGCCGCGTGCCTTTCAGGGCGGCGACGGGACGGCGCAGCCAGGTGCTTACCGGAACGCGTCCGCTCCTGAACGCCTCCCTGGGCCTCCATCAAGACTGCACCATAGAGCAGTACCCGTACGGGCCGTCCACACCGGGCCGGCCCGGCGTTCTTCACCGCTGGGAGAGGACAGAGCCATGAAGCGTGGTACATTCGCACTCCTGGGCAGCGCGCTCGCGCTGGCCGCCTGCTCCGACGTACAGGACCCCACCTCCGCGCGCCCCACCCCGGGCGAGGCCGTGCGCGCCGCCGCCCCCGGCCGCGTCATCCCGGGCTCGTACATCGTGGTGCTGAAGGAAGGCGCCGACCCGCGCTCGGTGGCGGCGGTTGCCCAGGTACGCCCGAACTTCGTCTACACGGCCGCCATCAACGGCTTCGCGGCCGAGCTGAACCAGGGCCAGGTCAACGCCCTGCAGCAGAACCCCAACGTCGAGTACGTGGAAGAGGACGCCGTCGTCCAGAGCAGCGCCACGCAGACGGGCGCCACCTGGGGGATCGACCGCACCGACCAGCGCGCCCTTCCGCTGAGCGGCAGCTACAACTACACGAGCACGGGGAGCACCGTCTACGCCTACGTCATCGACACGGGCATCCAGACGAGCCACGCGCAGTTCGGCGGGCGCGCCGCGGTGGCGTACGACGCCACGGGCGGCAACGGGCAGGACTGCAACGGGCACGGCACGCACGTGGCCGGCACCATCGGCGCCTCCACCTACGGCCTGGCCAAGAGCGTGCGCCTGCGCGGCGTGCGCGTGCTCAACTGCCAGGGCAGCGGCACCAGCTCCGGCGTGATCGCCGGCATCGACTGGGTGCGCATCAACAAGATCAGCCCGGCGGTGGCCAACATGTCGCTGGGCGGCGGCTACTCGTCGGCGCAGAACACGGCCGTCACCAACCTGGTGAACTCGGGCGTCTTCGTGGCCGTGGCCGCGGGCAACGAGAACCAGAACGCCTGCAACGTGTCGCCGGCCAGCGCCGCGGCGGTGACCACGGTGGCTGCTTCGGACCGCTACGACACCCGCGCTTCGTTCAGCAACTACGGGAGCTGCGTGGACATCTACGCGCCGGGCGTGAGCATCACCTCCACCTGGCTCAACGGCGGCACCAGCACCATCAGCGGCACCTCGATGGCGTCGCCGCACGTGGCGGGCGTGGCCGCGCTCTACAAGGCGACCTACGGCAACGCGTCGCAGTCGACCATCAACTCGTGGCTGGTGAACAACTCCACCGCCAGCGTCGTCAAGAGCAACCCGACGGGCACCGTCAACCGCCTGCTCTTCAAGTCCACGCTGTAAGCACCACCGCGGGCGCCGGGGGGAAACCTCCGGCGCCCGCACCCGGCGGGACGCAGGACCCTATCGCGCCTTTGCATGCGGGCGCGAGAGGCCGCGGCGCCACGCGGAGGCGGAGGGAACGGCGCGGAAAAGCGGCGGGCGGAGCCATGGAGGGAGACGAAAGCCCCCGCGGCCCGGTGTCTCCGCGCGAGCCGATGAGTCGCGCTTTTCTCCGCGCGGGACCCGCCGTTCTTAGCGCACGCGGCCGCCGTGAATCGAGCATGTAACACGTGTCGTTTGCGCCTCTCCCGCGCGGGCGCTATACTCGACAAAACCCTGTTTCTGTTACACCAGCGCACCCCGTTCCCCTTGAAGGTCCTCCTTCTGGACGCAGACCGCGGCGTCGGTCGAACACTCGAACCGGAGCTGGATGCCGCGGAGCTGCACACCGCGCACGGGCTTACGGACGGGCTTCGCCTGATCGCGACCGGAACGTGGGACCTGATCCTGCTGGACGCGGACTTTTCCGACGCCGGGATGGAGATCCTGGGGCGGCTGCGCGGGGACGGGGGATCGGCTCCGGTGGTGCTCCTGTCCGACCACCCGTCGATGGAGCTGGCGCTGGAGGCCATCCGGCAGGGCGCCCACGACGTCCTCCCCAAGCCGCTGCCGCGCGGCCGGGTCCGCGAGATCCTGGCCGGGATCGAGGAGGTGCGCCGCCTGCGCCCCGTTCCCGAAGCGGTGCGCGGCGACGACGCCATCGTGGGCTCCAGCTCGGGGATGATGCAGGTGTTCAAGTCCATCGCCCGCGCGGCGGACAGCGACGCCACCGTGCTGGTGCTGGGGGAGAGCGGGACGGGGAAGGAGATGGTGGCGCGCGTGCTCCACTCGCGCTCGCGCCGGGCCAAGGGGCCGTTCGTGGCCATCAACTGCGCCGCCATCCCCGAGAACCTGCTGGAGAGCGAGCTCTTCGGCCACGAGAAGGGCGCCTTCACCGGCGCCATCGGGCGCCGCATCGGCCGCTTCGAGCGCGCCAACGGCGGGACGCTCTTCCTGGACGAGATCGGCGACATGTCGCTGGCGCTGCAGAGCAAGATCCTGCGCGCCATCCAGGAGCGCGAGGTGGAGCGGGTGGGCGGCGGGTCGCCGGTGTCCATCGACGTGCGCATCGTGGCGGCCACCAACCGCGACCTGGCGGAGTCGGTGCGGGAAGGGCGCTTCCGCGAGGACCTGTACTACCGGCT
>CADCTO010000097.1 GCA_902805585.1 uncultured Armatimonadota bacterium
CACTCTCACACGCACCAATATTCTGGTTGGCGAAGTGTGGCTTGCTTCGGGCCAATCCAATATGCTGCAGATGGTCCGCGAAACCTTTGACTCCGCCCTCGACATCGCTGGCTCGGCGCGGTTTCCCATGATCCGCGAGCTAAAACCGGACAAAAAAACTTCCTACACTCCGCTGAGCACCGGCTCCGGCACCTGGAAGGTGGCCGGGCCAGAGACCACCGGCGAATTCTCCGCCATCGGTTACCATTACGCCCTCACGATTTATAAAGTCCTCAATGTGCCTGTCGGCATTATCAACACCAGCCAGGGAGCCAGCCGTATCCAAACCTGGGTGGATTCCACGATAATCAACTCCAATCCCACCTTTGCGGGGGACGTCAAAGAACGGGACAAGAAACTCGCCGGATACCCTGCCGTAAAAGCCAAACTTGATGCCGACATTAAGAAATGGGAAGCGGATAAAGCCGCTGCCGAGGCCGCGAAAAAACCTTTCACCACGCCGCGTCCCAGCTACGGTTGGGGTGGGACTCCAGGCGGCCCAGACGATATGTTCATGCCGTCCGCCTTCTACAACGGCATGATTCACCCGCTCCTACCCTATGCTTTGCGCGGGGTCATCTGGTATCAGGGCGAAGGCAACGCCGGCGGTCACGGCGGTTATGCCAAGGCATTCCCTGCCCTCATTACCAGCTGGCGCGCCCTTTTCGCCCAGGGCGATTTCCCTTTTTACTGGGTTCAGCTTTCCAGCTATGGCGACAATAAGTGGAACGATGGAATCATGTGGGCCTTCATGCGCGAAGCCCAAACCAGAACTCTGTCGCTTCCCAACACCGGCCAGGCCATCAGTATGGATTTAGGTCATGCTGGAAATATTCACCCGCAGCGCAAACAAGAAGTCGGTCGCCGCCTTGCGCGCGTTGCCCTCGCCCGCACTTATGGCCAAAAGAAGATCATCGATAGCGGCCCTGGAGTTGAAAAAATAGAGCGCGAGGGCGCCGGATTTCGCGTGCGCTTCAAATCTCCGCATGGCTGGCAGGTGCTCACTAATTTCTCCGACCCAGTTACCGGTTTTGAACTCGCCGGCGAAGACCGTGTGTTTAAGCCCGCGATGGGCGTGATCGGTGACAACAACACTTCCGTTCTTGTCACCAGCACCGAAGTTCCCAATCCGGTCGCTGTGCGCTATGCCTGGCGTGATTTCCCTGTCCCTGGCCTGTTCCACCATGGCGAAGGCCTTCCCGTCGAGCAGTTCCGCAGCGACAACTGGGAACGATAAAACGTGTGAACGGCGTGTCCAGTCGACACCTGTTCCCTTTCTACCGACGCCGCCGGCTACGGCCGCTGGTTCTGGGCCCTCATGGAGCGCGGCGTCTACCTGCCCCCGTCCCAGTTCGAGTCCACCTTCGTCTCCGCCGCCTTCGCCCCCGACGACTTCGCGCGGGCAAAAGAAGCCGCCCGCGACGCCTTCGCCGCGCTGAACGACAAAGGGTAAACAGGCCGGTCGAACCCGCGTTCGACCGGCCTTGGTCCGCCCCGGCCTGAACGGCGGGCTGAGGGGAGCGCTGCCCGCCTCCGCGGGCGCCGGAGGGGCGGGGGTTAGGGTTCGCCGGTCGTCTTCTCGGCGGAGTGCCACAGGCTGCCTTCGGCGTGGTGTTGCTTCTGGTTTGCGATGTAGCCTACGACGGCGCTTACGTTGGAGTTGCTGACGGTCAGGAAGCCGTAGCCGCCCTGCCACCGGAAGACCTGCTCGCCGTTGCCGTGCGTCCGGTTCAGGACGCGCGACGGGACCCCTTTGACCGACTCGATGAAGTCGGAGACGCTCAGGGTGCGGGGGACCGTCACGAGAAGGTGCACGTGGTCCTCCGTGCCGCCGAGGGCATGAAGGATCGCGCCGTGCTTCGTGCACTGCTGCCGGATGAGCGCGTAGGCGTGTCGCTCCAGCGGGCCTTGCAACAGGGGAGCGCGGTTGAACGTCGCCCACACGAAATGGTAGAACGCCCGCTCATAAACGTGAGACACGCCGGTTCCGCCTGCAACCACCGTGCCACCACCGCTCCTCGCTCCCTCCGGCGCCCGCGGAGGCGGGCAGCGCTCCCCTCAGCCCGCCGTTCAGGCCGGGGCCTCTTCACGGCCGGGGCTCCCACGGGCGGGGCTCCCACGGGCGACGCGTTCGACGGCAGGGCTCCCACGGGCGGGGACGCCTTTGCGTCCCCATTGCGGATGGGGTACACTTCCCAGAGCCATGATTCTCGTCTTCGCGCCCAACCCCGCCCTCGAACGCGTCGCCCTCGTCGAGCAGTTCCAGCCCGCCGAGGACCAGAAGCCCATGCGCGTCGCCACCTTCGCCGGCGGCGCCGGCCTGCGCGCCGCCAACGTCGCCCGCCTCCTCGGCGCCGACGTGCTCGCGCTCGGCTTCGTCGGCGGGCACCTCGGGGCGCTTTTGCGCGACAACCTCGACCGCCAGGACATCCCGCACGTCCTCACCCACATCGCCGGCGAGACGCGGGGCGACTTCCTCCTGCTCGACAAAGAGCGCGGCGTCGTCACCGAGGTGCCCGAAGTCGCCCCCGCCGTCACCGCCGCCGAAGCCGACAAGCTTCTCGTTGCCCTGGACCGCCACCTGTCCGGCGCCTCCCTGCTGATCCTGGGCGACGGCCAGATGGACGACGCGACGGACCTCTTCGCCCGCGCCCTCGCCGCCGCCCGCGCCGCGAACGTGCCCGTGGTCGCCGACCTGCGCGGGCAGCCGCTCGAAGCCGCCCTCGACGCCGGCGTCTGGTTCGCCCGCGTGAACCTCAAAACGTTCCAGAAGCGGACCGAGCGCAGCCTGCAGCACGATTCGGCCATCGTCGCCGAGGCGCGCGCCCTCGTCGCGCGCGGCACCGAACACGTCTGCGTCACCCTGGGCGAGGACGGCGCCCTCCTCGTCGGCGCCGACGGCGCCTGGCGCATCGCGCCGCCCATCGTCTCCCACTTCAACCCGACGGGCTGCGGCGAGACCCTGGTCGGGGCCTTCGCCGCGCACTGGGAGCGCGAGCGCGATGTGGTCGAAGCCGTCCGCTACGGCTGCGCCGCCGCCTCGGTCAACGTCACCCACGATGAGCCCGGCCACGCCACGCCCGGCGAGGTGGGCGTGCTGTTCCCCCGCACCACCGTGGAGCGGATCGCCTGAGCATGAAGCGCGTCGTCTCGGTCTCGCTGGGCTCGTCCCGCGGCGACAAGACCGTGTGCGCGCGGTTCTTCGGCGAAACGTTCGAGATCCGGCGCGTCGGCACCAACGGCGACCAGGCCCGCTACAACGCCCTTTTGCGCGAGCTCGACGGGAACGTGGACGCCATCGGGCTCGGCGGCATCGACCGCTACCTCTGGGCCGGCGACAGGCGCTACGAGTTCCGCTCCGCCCGCAGGCTCATCGCCGGCGTCACCCGGACCCCCCTCGTGGACGGCAGCGGGCTCAAGAACACCCTGGAGCGCGACGCCGTGCGCCGGCTCCAGCGCGAGGGCGTCGTCGACTTCGCCCGGAGCCGCACCCTCATGGTCTGCGGCGTCGACCGCTTCGGCATGGCCGAGGCCCTCGCCGAGCAGCAAGGCCCGCTCGTCTTCGGCGACCTGATGTTCAGCCTCGGCGTGCCCGTCGCGATCCGGTCCTGGCGCGCCCACCGCCGCATCGCCCGCCTCCTGCTGCCCGTCGTCACCCGGCTCCCGTTCGAGATGCTCTACCCGACCGGCGACAAACAGGATGCGATCACGCCCAAATGGGGTACCTACTACCGGTGGGCCGACACCGTCGCCGGCGACAAGCACCTGATCCGGCGCTACCTGCCCGCGCCCGGAGGCCGCCCGCTCGCCGGCAAGGTCGTGCTGACCAACACGACCACGCCCCCGGACCGCGACGAGCTGGCCGAGCGCGGCGTCCGCCTCCTGGTGACGACGACTCCCTCCTTCGACGGCCGCTCCTTCGGCACCAACGTCATGGAGGGCGTCCTGGTCGCCGCCACCGGCGGCAAGCCGCTCACGCCGGACGCCTACGGCGAGATGCTCAAAGACCTGGGCTGGAAGCCCAACGTGGAGGACTTGCGGAAGGGATGAGGGGCGAGGGATGAGAAGGAGATTCCCCTCTCATCCCTCATCCCTCGCCCCTCATCCCTGAAAGGACCGTACATGCACCGTTTCGCATTTGTCGTGCATCCCATAGACGTGCGCCGGGACGTGGGCCGCAAGTACCCGATCGCGCGCTACCTGCCCGAAGTGGTCGTCGCCGCGGGCCTCCAGCACATGTCGCCGCGCGTCGTGTCGCACATCACCGGCATCCGCTCCGAAGCCACCGGGGAGGAGGCCGAGGGCTGGTTCATCGTCTGCCCGCTCACGCCGCGCCAGCTGCTCGCCCTGCCCCACGACGTCGTCTACCGGAAGCTCATCCAGTGCGGGAAGATCGCCGAAGACCTCGGCGCCGGCATCATGGGCCTGGGCGCGCTCACCTCCGTGGTCGGGGACGGCGGGGTCACGGTCGCCCAAAGCCTGGACCTGGCCGTGACGACGGGCAACTCGTACACCGTCGCCACCGCGGTCGAGGGGGCCCGGCGCGGCGCGCAGCTCATGGGCACACCCATCCAGTCGGCCACCGTCGCCGTGGTCGGGGCGGCGGGGAGCATCGGGCGCACCTGCGCCATCCTGCTGGCCCGCGACGCCGAACGGCTCGTCCTTGTCGGGCGCAGCCGGGAAAAGCTGGAGCCGCTGGCCCGGGAGCTGGGCGGCGTCGCGCGGAACCCCGTCACCATAACCACCGACGTGGACGCCGGCCTGCGCGGGGCCGACATCGTGGTCACCGTCACCTCCGCCGTCGACGCCGTCATCCAGCCCGAGCACCTCAAGCGCGGCGCCGTCGTCTGCGACGTCGCCCGGCCGCGCGACGTTTCCGTGCGCGTCGCCCGCGAGCGCAAGGACGTGCTCGTCATCGAAGGCGGCGTCGTCGCCGTGCCGGGCGACGTGGAGTTCCGGCAGGCGCGCCGGGACGGGACCGACGAGCCCGGGGACTTCTCCTTCGGCTTCCCGCCCCGAACCGCCTACGCCTGCATGTCCGAGACCATCATGCTCGCCCTCGACGCCCGCTGGGAATCCTTCACCCTCGGCAAGGAGGTCAGCGTCGCCCAGGCCGAGGAGACGCAGCGCCTCGCCGGCCGCCACGGCTTCCGCCTGGCCGGCTTCCGCTCCTTCGAGAAAAAGGTCGATGAGGAGGCCATCGCCGCCATCCGCCGCGCCGCCGGGAAATAGTGGTGCGGGAAAGCGGGCGGGGCCGCCGGAACGTCGTTCCGGCGGCCCCGCCCGCGTCTTCGGTCTGCCCGGCGGCGCGGCGTCAGCCCTTCGCCTTGACCGTCACCCGTTTCGCCCCGGACGGCGGGCGGAACGAGAACACGCTCGCGGCCAGCGCCTGGTTGACCCGGATGTTGCGGAAATCCTGGCGCACCGTCACCTTCACCGCCTTGCCGTCGCGCGTCTGCCCGTTGGCGTTCATCTCGTTGCGGTACATCAGCCCGTCGCTCACCCCGATGTAGTAGCGCACGTCGGGCTGGTTCTTGCGGATGGCGTCCGCGAACTCCTTCTCGGCCTTCGCCTGCTCCGCGCTCGTCTTCTTCTTGTCCTTGGGCCGCGGCGGGACGCGGAACGCCAGCTTGACCACCTGGACCGGCGCGCCGTTCACCGTCGTCTTCTCGACGATCCGCGCGTCCTCGACGTCGGACGTCAGGATGCCGCCGGCCATCATCCGCAGCGCCGGGTGGTCCGACGTCAGGAACTGGGCCGGCAGCCGCTTCTGCCCCGGCTCCTGCGCGTACTGTTTCCGGTGGTCCACGTACGAGATCGTCCGCTTGCCGTCCCCGGCCAGCACCACCGCCGGCTTCCCGTTGTGGTCGATGGTCAGGAGGAACTTGTTCGGCATCGCCACCCGCAGGCTGCCGCTGGCCGCCTCCCGCCGGTTCCCCGACTCGACCGCGCGCGTCCACGAGTCCTGGTAGCTCTTGAGATTCCGGTACGTGCCCAGCATCTTGCGCAGCGCGTCCATGCCCGCCTTGTCCGCCCGCGCCGGCAGCGCCGCCGCCGCGCCCACCGCCAGCACCGCCGCCGCCACACCCGCCCTTCGAGAATCGTTCCGCATCGGTCTTGCCCTCAGCCCGGCAGCCGGAACACCGTCTGCCGTATCCAGTCGTTGATCAGGAAATCCGTCCGCCCGATGAGCAGCGACATGCGCGCCATCACCGTCGACCCGAAGATCGCCCCGAACGCGAACATCAGCAGGTAGCGCCCCATCCGGGCCACCCCCGCCACCGGCCCCTTCTGCTCGAACGAAAAGAAGAAATACGTCATCACCGAGATCACGATGAACAGGAACAGGAGGTTGTTGAGCACCCCCGCCATCGGCGTCAGCGCGTACGCCCCGGGCGCGGCCGCCGCCCCCGCCGCCGGCACCAGCGGCACGTTGATCGCCGAGCGCACCAGCGGGAAATAGTACGCGGCGAACCCCTGGAACGCCTGCCCCGCCGCGAACCCGAAAAACACGGCGAAGATCAGCCGGCTCATCCACGAATACTTGCGGGAATAGATCAGGTAGAACAGAAGCCCCGCCGGCAGGGCGAACGCCCACCACCACCGCCCCTCGGCGACCATCGGGTCCCACCAGCGCGGCCGTAATGTGTCGTTCCACGTTGTATAGACGGCGTAGCCCGTGGCGAGCCCGATAAACAGGTGCTCGAAGAACCGGAAGAACCGGTTCTCGCGGTACAGGATCGAGTACAGCCCCAGCGTGCAGAGCGCGGCGAACCAGACGTTGGCCGTGCGCATGGCGCCGGGGTTGGTGAGGAAATCGAACATTCAGCGCGCCCCTCCGCGGCGGGCCTGGGCGCGGGCGGCGAACGTGCCCAAGTTGCCGAGCACGATCAGCGCGAGGATCAGGAAGTGGGAATAGGAGAGCGACGCGGAAGCGCGCGTGGCGAACCCGCGCACGTTCAGCAACGCCTCGTACTCGATCGCGCCTTTCAGTCCGGTCAGCATCCCCTGGAGCTGCCCCGACTTGAGCAGCGGGAACGCTTCCGGCGCCATGACCGCCGTCGGGCAGTACAGCGTCGGGATGGGCTCGGCGCCGGCGCCGGTGCGCTGGAGGTACTGGAGCCAGACGGGAAGCGAGTTACTTCCCGTGATCTCGATGATCGCCGCAAGGTCGTTGGCCCCGCGGATGTTCCGCATCACGGGGATCTCGACGAGTCGCGTGCCGTTGGCGTCGGTGCCGATGGCTTCCGGGATGTTGCGCACCATCGCCTTGACGGTGTTCACCGCGGCGGCCGGCGGGCGGAACCCCCAGTTGACGTAGTCGCGGCCGTACTGGTAGCCGTACTCGTCCTGGAGCCGGTTCGCGATGAGCTGACCCAGTTCCCGGCCCTGCGGGTCGTTGAAGGAGAAGATCGCGAACTTCAGCTTGTTCTTCATCAGGTGCCGCATCACCGTCTCGGTCTGCGTCAGGCTCTCGGCCGAAGTCGACGAGGAGAAGTTGCACGACAGGATCACCAGTTTGTCGCGGCGCACCGGGTCGGCGGAGACGGCCTCCACCGTCCGGAAGAACGACTGGGTCTGGGGCAGGATCGCGGGGTCCGGCACCGGCGCGGGGAACAGGAACGGGAAGCTGACGGCGACCGCCAGCAACAGGTACAGGACCCGCCGGTCGATGTCTTGGAGGCGTACCAGGAAGCCCATGGACGATCTACAACTCCTTGTCGAAGTACGAGCCGCGCTCCAAAGACAGCCAGAGCCGCAGGGCCGTCGCCAGCCCGCCGATCCCGAGCCCGAAATCGACGGCGAGCAGGGCGGGCGAGTTGACGCGGGTCAGGATCCAGTTCGCGATGTTCTCGACGCGGAAGTTGGCGGCGAACTGCTGGTTCGGGATGTTGTTGGTCAGCGCCTGGCCGAGCGCGACCTGCCCCAGCATCACGACGAACGCCGACGTGAGCAGGATCGTTGCCTCGATCGACCGGACGCGGAACGCCCGGTAGGCCGCCGAAACGATGTAGAAGGCGATGATCGAGAACATCGTCGCGTCGAGGCTCTGCAGCCCGCCCACGAAGAAAAAGTTAAAGACGTTTTCGTTGAAGCGGTTGGGGCGGTATTCGCGCAGGAAGCCCGTGAGCGCGATGGCGAAGAGCCCGGCGAAGAGCACGACGGAAAATCCCCAGCCGGACCGCTGCCGCGCGACGGCCCGCAGATGGACGGAGGCCAGCGAGTACACCCCGAGCCCGAGCGCGAACGCCTGCAGCACCTGGGTCATCTGCGCCAGCGGATCGATCCAGGGGGTCAGGAAGTTCGCGCCGTCGGCCCCCACCGGCCAGAAAAACTCCGTCGCATAGTAGAGCCCGGCCACGAACGTGATGAGCGCGACCAGGGGCTTGCGGAGCCGGGAAGGGATCGCCTGCAGCACGAAAAAGATGACGCCGGAGGCGGCCAGGGCGCCGAGGATGTACAGCCAGAGTGTCGGCCCGGTGACGGGTCGGAACATCGAGTTAGCTCCCCCCCGCCTCGATGGCCTGGCGCAGGTAGCCCAGGAGCGGCAGGTCCCTGTCCTGGAAGAAGTTATACAGGACGGGGCTCCCGAAGGTCAGCAGCAGCGCGCCGAGGACGATGCAGGCGATCAGGATGCCCTTCACGATGTCCTGGCCCACGAGGGACCCGAGCAGGGTCGGCTGCTTGGTCAGGTAGGCGGTCGCGGCGTAGAACTCGTCGCCGATGATGACGTAGTCGCAGGCGGCGATGAAGAACGGGATCTGCGTCGTCGAGGGCGTTCCCGCCACCTGGATCGCCCCGACCCGGTTGCCGTTCTCGGCCATGATCAGCGCCTCGGCGTAGAAGGTGCCGAACAGGAACATAGAGGCGACCTGTTCCCGGTTGATCAGGCCGGCGACCCCCGCGGCGTAGGCGAACTGGCGGTCGGACAGGAACATCACGTCTTCGGGATGGAAGGCGTCGGGCCGGCCTCCGGCCGTGTACGCTTCCCGCACGGCGTCTTCGGCCACGGGCAGGATGGCCGAGTCCGCCACCGGCAGCAGGACGCGGTTGCCGTAGCGGGCGGCCGTCTGCACGATCGAGGACAGGATGGCCAGCGCCTGGAGCGTGATGATGTCGATGGAGCCGAGGCCGACCGACAGCAGCATCGGGCGCCCCATCTCGGTGGCGCGCCCGACGGCCTCGTCGATGGCGGTCAGCCCGGGGATGCGCCGGATGAAGAGCTTGCGCCCCCGCTGCGCCGACAGCACCGCGCCGATGATGATGATCGAGAAGAGCGCCAGCACGATGCGGGCCGGCCACGTGGCGTGTTCCATTCAGCCTCCACCCGCCGGGGACGTCTTCTGCCGCCGCTCGTCGCGCGCCTGGGCCATGTCCTCGATGCGGCGGATCAAAACTTCCACGACACCGGGCTCGCGCAGCAGACGCGACGCGTTCTGCATCCGCTCGATCCCCGCCAGCGGCCCCAGGAGCGGCCCGAAAACGATCAGGCCCTGGGACGCCAGGAACGAGAACGGCCGGTGTATCTCCAGCGCCATCACGGCCGGGGCTTCCAGACCGCGCCCCACGACCGCGCCCGCGATGCGATCGAGGAGCGCCTCGCGCTCCTCGTCGGAGAGCGGCTCGTCCCACAGCGCCAGGCTCACGCCGCCTCCCCCTCGCCGCCGCCCCGCCAGAGGCGGCGCACTGTGTCCGTCACGGTTTCGGCGTTCCCGTCGGCGAAGCGCAGGCGCACGCCGCGGAAAGGCTCCAGAGGCGACCCGGCCTTCGCGAGCGGCGACAGGTGGATGCCTTCGGTGCCGGCGGTCGCCCGCTTCACGTCTTCCCACGCCAGGAACAGGCGCGTGGTCAGGCCGCACGACACGTGCGCGCCGCGCGTGGTCAGGCGGTACGAGACGGGGAACAGGTACTCGGAAAGCGCGGACGTCAGCGCCACGACGGGCAGAAAAAGGGCGAAGGGGTGCGGGAACAGCAGCAGCCACAGCGCGAACGCGACTCCGTATCCGGCGGCGACCAGCCCCAGCCGCCCCGGCTCCTCGCGCAACCGGTGGACGCGCCACGCGAGCACCGTAGTCTCCCGCTCCTTTCGGAGCACGGCGTCGGCAGGATCGTTCGTGGCGGCGGCGATTGACGGGGGCATCGGGATAGGAGATTATAACGCGCGGGCAAGGGGAATGTCAATCGCGGCCCTTCCCGGCCTCGAAGCGCCCCACTCCCGCCCGCTCCCCATGCGTTCCGTCCGCGCCCGTGGGATGGCCGGGTGCAGGCTCCCGGGGGCGGATTGGGCCTGTCCGCCGTGGCGGCGATCCGTCGGTCCGCCCGCCGTCGAGCGCTGGTGCGGCCCAACGCACCAGCTCACCTGCCGCGGCGGCGGAAGGAATTTGACCCGTGAGAAGCCGTGATGCCGCCGCGGTCAGGTGCAGCACCGGGTCAGGCCCTCTGGAACACACTCTACTTCATCGCCTCCACCTCATGGACATCCATATACAGCGTCCACCCCTTGGGAAAGGGGGATGGGTTGTCCTTGGTCCCGCCGGGGTGGTGGGCGGTTCCCAGCACGCCGCGCACCCGCACGAAGTCAGGGAGTCGGACGCGGGCCAGGTGCTCCGGTTCGCGGCTGTGGTCCGACCCGTAGAGTGCGCACTTCTGGCCGTCGAGGAGCACAAGGTAATAGCGGTAGAGGAACTTCGGGTGGGCCTTCAGTTCCCCCTCCAGGGTCCACAGCTTTGGACCGTTCGACTCGCCGCCCGCGGCCGTCCCGCCGAGGCCGGCGGTCCCGGCCACCACGGCCCC
>CADCTO010000098.1 GCA_902805585.1 uncultured Armatimonadota bacterium
GGGTAACACGGGGACAGGCCGCTGCGCCGTGTCAGTGGAAAACTACACACCGGCGAGGCGCACGGCGCACGGCGGAGGGGGTTCAGACCAGGTCGCGGACGTACCACTCGGACGCTATGGTGAACCCGAGGGCGGCCCAAGCGCTTCGCGCTTGGGCCGGTCGAGGTGCCCACAGACGACCACGGCCTGTACGGCCCCGCGCGCCCTCGCCTCGCGAAAGACCGCTTCCAGAAGCGCCCGTCCTGCCGAGGGCCATTCTTCATCCCGGGCGACGCAGAAGTCGTCGATGGCGCAGGTAAGCCCGCCGGGATCGTAGACCGGAGGTGCGGGCGCCAGAGTCGCGATCACGAACCCGTCGACCACCCCGTCCCGTTCCTGCACGCGGACGACGGCCGTGCCGCCGGCGATCTGGCTCTCGAAGAAGGGGACCTGTCGGGCGTCGGAGTCCGGGGCCTCGCGCCAGAAGGTGGGCTGGAAGCCGGCATACCGACGCCGCTTCTCGCCCGACAGCGCGACCATCCGCGGAACGTCTTCCGGCCGGGCTACGCGAATGCCGCCGCCGCTCACTTCTTACTGCCGAACACGTCCCACAGGTATTTGGCGGCGATGGCCAGGAGGAACACGGCGTACAGGGCCTTGAAGGTCTGCTTGTCGATGAAGGGCTGGTTGATGAAGCGCGCCCCGACCAGCGAGCCGACGACGAAGCCCCCGCCGAGCAAGGCCGCGACCCGGACGTCCACGTTCCCGGCGCGCCAGTGCTCGATGACCCCGAGTATGCCCACCGGGAGCAGGATCGTCGCCAGCGACGTGCCGACCGCCTTCTTGTCCGGGTAGTGCAGGAGCAGCACCATGCCCGGAACCATGACCAGCCCGCCGCCGATGCCGAACATGCCTCCGAGCACGCCGGCCAGCAGGCCGAGCAGGAGGAGCGGGATCGCCTTATCGTCCACGGCCGCCGCCATCCCGGACCGGCTTCTCTTGCAGGAAGTAGACCTGCTCGCCCGGCCGGCTGAAGCCCCCGCGCCGGG
Organism: uncultured Armatimonadota bacterium; assembly: GCA_902805585.1. GTDB lineage: Bacteria > Armatimonadota > Armatimonadia > Armatimonadales > Armatimonadaceae > CADCTO01. Next base: position 1,029 of record CADCTO010000098.1, read on the forward strand.
CGAGCGCTTCCGCGCCCTCCTCCGACTGTGCGTAGGCGATCTGCGCGCGCAGGTTGGCGTTGCGCGCCTTTTGCGTCGCGATCTTCGCCCGCAGGACCGACACGTCCCGCCCCGCCGTGTGCTGGAGCCAGTACGGGTGGATCGCCTTTTCCACGAAGGCAACCAGCATCCAGGCGGCGAGGGCCACCAGGACCGCCGCCGCCGCGAGCTGAAGCCCGTAACTGCTCTTCCGTTTGCGTCGTCGTATCCGTTTCACGCCCATACCCTCGTCCTCCCCTCCCGATCCGGCTCTGTCGCCCCTCAACTCACCCGCAGCGGCTGTCCGATGACATGCACCTTGATCAAGTTCGTGCTCCCCGGCACGCCGAGCGGCGTGCCGGCCGTTACCACCACGCGCTCCCCGTCGTGGACCAGGCCGAGCCGCGTCGCCGCCTCGATCGTGTTCGCGATCATCTCGTCGGTGTCGCTCGGGAACGGCACCAGCATGGGGCGTACGCCCCAGTAGAGCGCCATGGCCTGGTACGCCTCCTGGTTCGTCGTGGCGGCCAGGATCGGCGTGCGGGGGCGGAACTTGGAGACCGCCCGGGCCGTCCCGCCGCTCGACGTCGAGCACAGGATGGCCTTGACCTCCAGGTCGTGGGCGAGGGTGGCGACGGCCTCGCCGATGGCGTCGGTGACGTCGGCGCGGCCGTGCAGGTCCTGTTTTTCGTCCAGAAGGTGCGTGAAGTCCAGCTCGGCCTCGGCGCAGTCGGCCACCTTCGCCATCGTCCGGACGGCCTCCATCGGGTAGGCGCCGACCGCCGTCTCGCCCGAAAGCATCAGCGCGTCGGTCCCGTCGAGGACGGCGTTGGCGATGTCGGTGACCTCGGCGCGCGTGGGGCGGGGGTTGCGGATCATCGAATCCAGCATCTGGGTCGCCGTGATGACGGGCTTCCCCAGCCGGTTACAGGCCCGGATGATCTTCTTCTGGGTCATCGGGATGTCCTCGATGGGCATCTCCACGCCCAGGTCACCCCGCGCCACCATCGCCCCGTCCGCGACGCTCAGGATCGCGTCCAGGTTCTCGACCGCCTCGGCTTTCTCGATCTTGACGATGATCGGGGCGGTCCTCCCCCCGGCGCTCTGCATGAAACCGCGCAGGCGCAGCACGTCCTCGGCCCGCCGCACGAACGAGAGGGCGACGAAGTCCACGCCCATGCGGAGCCCGAACAGGACGTCGCGCTCGTCCTTGTCCGTCACCGCCTCGATCTCCAGCGGCACGCCCGGCGCCGCCAGGCCCTTGTTCGATCCCAGCACGCCTCCGGTGATGACGCGGGTGATGAGATCGGTCGGCGTCCGGTCCACGACCTCCAGCTCCAGCAGCCCGTCATCCAGGAGCAGGCGGTTTCCCGGTCGGACGGCCGCCACCATCTCCGGCACCGGCAGGTGAACGCTCTCCTCGTCCCCCGGGACCTCGCGGCTCGTCAAGACAAACCGGGCGTCGGCGCGCAGGCGCGTGCCGTTCGCCACCTGTCCGACGCGGATCTTGGGTCCGCAAAGGTCCTGCAGGATGGCCAGGCTCTTGCCGGATTCG
>CADCTO010000099.1 GCA_902805585.1 uncultured Armatimonadota bacterium
CTGCTTCCGGCGGCGGCTGCGGTCCTGCATCCACGAGCCTCTGTTACCCCACGCGACGAGGCGCGGCGAGACATCGTCGTCCCGTTCCTTATGTCTTTTCGGCAGGGATGCGGCTTGCTCCTCTGCACGCGTCGCGCAGGAGAACCCCCGGGCCTTCTGGAATGGTGTTGCGGCGGCGGCCACCGGACCGCCCGCCGGAAAGGTTTTCGTCATGCAAGAACGACCGCGGATCGGGAGGGCCGGACTGGGGGCGGCGCTCCTGCTCGGCGCCGGCATGCTGGCGGCCGGGCGCGGTTCCCAGAGCGCGCCGGCCGGCGCCCCGGCCCCGCACAAGCCGGACGTGATCTACAAGGGCACGCCCTACCCGACCGTGAACGCCATGCTCGAAGTCGCGCGGGTGAAGAAGGGCGAAGTCGTCTACGATCTGGGCAGCGGCGACGGGCGCATCGTGATCGCGGCGGCGAAGCGGTACGGGGCGCGCGGCGTGGGCGTCGAGATCGACCCCGCGCTGATCGCGCTGAGCAACGAGAACGCTAAAAAAGCGGGCGTCGCCGACCGCGTGCGGTTCGTTCAGCAGGACCTGTTCGCGATGGACTTCAAGGACGCCGACGTGGTCACGCTGTACCTGCTGCCCCAGCTCAACCGCCGGCTGCGCCCCAAGATGCTGCGCGAGCTGCGGCCCGGCACGCGCGTCGTGTCGCACGCCTTCGACATGGGCGACTGGAAGCCCGACAAGACCGTGCGAAAGTACACCGTCCACTACTGGGTGATCCCCGCCCAGGTCGCCGGGACGTGGCAGGGGACGGCGGCGGGCGGGGAGCGGTTCGCGCTGGACCTCAAGCAGACCTACCAGACCGCAACGGGCACCCTGCGCCTCGGGGACCGGACGCTTCCCCTCACCTCGGCCCGTCTGGACGGCGACCGGCTCAGCGCCACGGCCGCGGGCCAATCCGGCACGATCCGCCTGAGCGGGCGCGTCCGCGGCGGTGGCATGCAGGGGACTCTGGAGAGTACCGCCGGCAGGCGCGCCTGGACCGCCACACGCGACGGGGCAGCGGGCAAGCCGGCGACTGCGCCGCCTGCGGCCGGCGGCACGGCACGCCAGACCTCTCGCCACTGAGGGAGTATGATAGCCTGCGTGGATGTGGATTACCGAGATACCGGGGCGGTCGCCGCCTGCGTCCTGTTCCGCGAATGGACCGACGCGCTGGGCGCCGGCGAAAAGGTGGCGTGCCTCCGCGAGGTGGAACCCTACGAGCCCGGTCAGTTCTACCGGCGGGAGCTGCCCTGTCTCCTCGCTGTGCTGAATCGCGTGGAAGAGCCGCTGGAAACCGTGGTGGTGGACGGCTACGTCTGGCTCGGCGACGAGAGGACACCGGGACTGGGCGCCCGGCTTCACGAAGCCCTGGGTGGATCTGTCCCCGTCGTCGGCGTCGCTAAGACGCGCTTCGCCGGCGCGTCGTCGGCGGTGGCCGCTGTACTGCGCGGCGGGAGCAGCAGCCCCCTGTTCGTGACGGCGGTCGGTCTGGAACTGGAAACGGCGGCCCAACACGTCCGCGGCATGCACGGGCCCCACCGCATCCCCACGCTTCTCAAAGCCGTCGACGGGTTGTGCCGCCGTTTCCCGTGTCCCGAGGAAGGACCGTAGGACCGGGCGGCGGCGGCCGGCCCTCCATTGAAGGGCATCAGCGCCCCCTGTGCTATCATACAGAGGCCGCGTCGCGACGACCCGTGCAGGCGACACAGGTCGTCTCGATTTCGGCGGCGTGATCGTCAGGAGAAAGTCAGAATGCCTTTTCGGTCGAAGTTCCCGTGCGCCGCCCGAACCGTTTTCGCGGCGGTTTTCCTTCTGTCCGCGGGCGGCCACGTCCGGGCCGCGCCGGCGCAACAGAACGTGCCGGCCGGGAAGGTCGTGAGTGTGAGCTCCTTCGGGGCCGTGGGTGACGGCACGACCGACGACACGACGGCGCTTCAGCGCGCGCTGGACTCGCTCAAAGCCGGAGACACGCTCGTCGTCCCGGCGGGCAAGACCTACCGCCACACCGACGTGCTCACGATACGCAACGCGGGCGTGCGCCTGACCGGTCCCGGCACGCTGCTCGCCACGCGGGAGGAGCGCTCGGCCCTGACTGTTGCGGCCGACGACGTGACGGTGGACGGTGGGCTCGAACTCAAGATCGCCGCCACGACCCGGCGCTGGGACGCGCCCGACCAGAACAAGCTGAACCTGCTGGGCCACCGCGGGGCCGTCGTGCGCGGCGTCTTCGTCGACGGCGCGGCGGCGGCGGGCATCTTCGCCTTCGGGGCTTCCGACTACCTGATCGAGGACGTCTCGGTCGAGAACACGCGCGCCGACGGCATCCACAACACGAACGGCGCGCACCACGGCGTCATCCGCCGCGCCCGCGTGCGTAACGTCGGCGACGACGGCGTGGCCGTGGTCTCGTACGGCCAGGACAAAGCCCTCTGCCACCACATCACGGTCGAGTCGCCGCGCTTCTACGGCAACGCCTGGGGGCGCGGCTTCATGGTCGTCGGCGGCGAGGACGTCACGTTCCGCGACGTCTATTCCGAGAACTCCAACGCCGCCGCGGTC
>CADCTO010000100.1 GCA_902805585.1 uncultured Armatimonadota bacterium
GGCATAACTTGTTGTTATGCCGCAAGGGCGCGACACAGTGTCGTGCATGGCTGTTTTTTACCGCACTTGCCCTCGTAAAGCGTCGCAGTCGGACGGCGCCGTCGAGCGCGGTAATCTCAGGTACGGGCGGGTGTCCTGTCGCGGCGCGGCGGCCCCGCATCTTGTTGCGTCGCGCGAAAGGAGAGCGCGCCGGGCGCGTGGTAAACTAACGGTGCCGCCGCTGCTACGACGGTCCGAGCGGCGCAGGAGACGAAACCCGTGAGTGAACTCGACCCGTGCACGTTCGTTCTGTTCGGCGCGACCGGCGACCTGACCCGGCGCAAGCTCGCCCCCGCGCTGTACGCGCTGTTCCGCGAAGGGCTGCTGCCTCCCAAGTTCAACGTCCTCGCCTACGCGCGCCGCGAAAAGGACGACGAGGCGTTCCGGGCCGACCTGAAGGAAGCCGTCAAGAAATACGCCCCCGACCTGCCGACCAACGACGACCAGTGGCGCGCGTTCGCGTCCCTGTGTTTCTATGAGCGCGGCGAGTTCGACCAGCCGGAAGGGTACCGCGCGCTCAAGGAGCGGCTGGACGCGCTGGACACGGAGCGGGGCGCGCCGTGCAACCGCATCTACTACCTGGCGATCCCGCCCGAGCAGTACGAGACCGTCATCGAATGCCTGGGCAGCGCGGGTCTGGCGCAGGCCGAGGAGGGCTGCGGGCGGTGGACCCGGATCATCGTGGAGAAGCCCTTCGGCTATGATGCGGAGACCGCCCGGCAGCTCAACAACACCCTGCTCACGCATTTCACCGAGGAGCAGATCTACCGCATCGACCACTACCTGGGCAAGGAGACCGTCCAGAACATCCTGGTGTTCCGCTTCGCCAACGAGCTGTTCGAGCCGCTGTGGAACCACCGCTTCATCGACCACGTGCAGATCACCGTCGCCGAGGACATCGGCGTCGAGGGGCGCGGCGGCTACTTCGACCAGGCCGGCATCGCGCGCGACATCCTGCAGAACCACGGTTTGCAGATTCTGTCGCTCGTCGCCATGGAGCCCCCGGTCAGCCTGGACGCCGACGCCGTGCGCGACGAGAAGGTCAAGGCCGTGCGCGCCATCCGCCCGCTCAGCGCCGACGAGCTGCAAACGGCCGTCGTGCGCGGCCAGTACGACGGCTACCGGACCGAGGAGGGCGTGCCGCCCGACTCGGTGACCGAGACGTTCGCCGCGCTGCGCCTGCACATCGACAACTGGCGCTGGGGCGGGACCCCGTTCTTCCTGCGCGCCGGCAAGTACCTCCCGGAGCGCGTCACCGAGGTCGCCATCCAGTTCCGGCGCATCCCGCAGGTCCTGTTCGCCAAGATGGAGCGCAAGGCCGTCCAGCCGAACCTGCTGGTCATCCGCATCCAGCCCAACGAGGGCATCTTTCTGCAGGTCGGCGCCAAGGAGCCCGGCCCGGCCATGCGTCTGACCCCCGTGGACATGGAGTTCTCCTACAAAGAAGCCTTCCCCGACGCGCCCATCGCCGACGCCTACGAGCGGCTGCTGCTCGACGCCGTGCGCGGCGACGCGAGCCTCTTCGCCCGCGGCGACGAGGTGGAGGCCGCCTGGAACCTGCTCACGCCCGTGCTCCACGCCTGGCAGGAGCGCCGCGACACCATCCACCCGTACTTCAAGGGCACCTGGGGCCCCGCCAAGACCAACGACCTGCTCGGCCCCGACCGCGCCTGGCGCGAGCCGTAGAGGGATCCGTGTTACCATAACGCCATGAGCACCGTGACCTTCGAAGACATGCAGCGCGACCTGACGGGCCTCCTCGACCGCGTGCAGGCCGGGGAGACGCTGGTCGTGGTGCGGGCCGACAAACCCGTGGCCGAGATCAAGCCGGTTTCCGCACCGGACGGCGGCATGGCCGCCAAGCAGCCGAGACCTTTCGGGTTGGCCGCTGGCCAATTGCTCGTCCCTGCGGACTTCGACGAACCGCTGCCCGAGGATATTCTCAGCGCATTTGAGAATAAATGAGACTCCTGCTGGACACCCACATCTTTTTGTGGTTCATCAGCGGAGACGGCAGGCTGCCGGACGCGGCGCGGAACGCAATACGCGATCCAGACAATGACGTGTACTTGAGCGTGGTCTCGGTGTGGGAAGCGATCATCAAGTATCAGTTGGGAAAGCTGCCTTTGCCGGAGTCGCCCGAAGCGTATCTGCCGGAGCAGCGCGAGAAGCATTTGATTTCCAGTCTCGACGTGGATGAAGCCAGTGTGGCGCGGCTTGCCCACCTTCCGCCGCTTCATCGGGACCCGTTCGACCGCCTGCTCGTCTGCCAGGCCCTCCAGCGCGACTTGATTATCGTAACCGTGGACACGGCAGTCCTTGCCTACCCGGCCCGTTTTCTGTAACCTCGTGTGGGAGCAATGAGGTCACCGTGCGGCGGTACCTGATCCTGACTACAGTCCTGCTCGCCTTCTTCCTGCTGCTGTTCGTCGCGGCGGAGGCGGCGAACGTGCCCCTGCTCGTGGACCCGTCGCCGTGGCTCAAAGAGGGGGGATGGGAAGCGGGGGCCGTGGGAGTCCTGCTGCTCACCGTCGATGTCTTCCTGCCCGTACC
>CADCTO010000101.1:0-943 GCA_902805585.1 uncultured Armatimonadota bacterium
GCCGGAGATAAAGTTCGTCACCCCGGACGGGAAACAGGCAGCGGTCAGCCAGGCCTGCACCATGGACATGGCGATCCTGTGGGACCTGTTCACCAACTGCATCGAGGCCGCCACGGTCCTGGGCACGGACGCGGCCTTCGCCGAGCGCCTCCGGGCCGCCCGGGAGCGGCTGTACCCGGCCAAGATCGGCGCGCGCGGCCAGCTCCAGGAGTGGTTCCGGGATTTCCAGGAGGCCGACGTCCACCACCGGCACGTGTCGCACCTGTTCGGCGTGTTCCCCGGGCGCCAGCTCACGTCCGAAGGCACGCCGCGCCTGCTGAAGGCCGCCCAACGCGCGCTCGAAATCCGCGGCGACGCCGGGACCGGCTGGTCGCTCGGCTGGAAGATCAACCTGTGGGCCCGCCTGCGCGACGGCGACCACGCCTATACGATGGTCCGCAACCTCCTCACCCTGGTGGAGACGTCGGCGACCAACATGCACAACGGCGGCGGCGTGTACCCGAACCTGTTCGACGCGCACCCGCCGTTCCAGATCGACGGCAACTTCGGCTACACCTCCGGGGTGACCGAGATGCTGCTCCAGAGCCACGCCGGCGAGATCCGCCTCCTGCCCGCCCTCCCCAAAACGTGGCCGGCGGGACGGGTGACGGGCCTGCGGGCGCGCGGCGGCGTCGAAGTGGACATAGCGTGGAACGGCGGAAAGGCAACGGCTGCCGTACTCCGGCCGACAAAGGCCAGCGCTCGCCGCGTGCGCGCTCCAAAGGGTCAGCAGATCACGGGAATCCGCCGGGGCAAGGAACGTGTCCCGTTCCAAGCCGCCGGTGAAGGCGTCGCCGTGTTCGACACACAGACCGGACGAGAATACCACCTGATCTTCGGTTAAGGAGCGGGCGGCGCGCCGCCCTCTACCCCTGTCGGCTCAGCGTCACCGTCAGCGAACCCG
>CADCTO010000101.1:953-10818 GCA_902805585.1 uncultured Armatimonadota bacterium
AAGGCCGAGGCGGCGGGCGAAGGGGTCACCGTGTTCGATTCGCAGCCGGGGCGCGAGTACCGCCTGACTTTCCGCTGAACCACCGGTCGTGCGGGCGTTGGCTACTTCCGTTCCCGCAGGTAGGCGGCGAACCCCGGCCCTTGCCGCACTCCCGTGCCCTCCGGGTTCGGCATGTCCAGGGATAGGGCGAACATCGCCTTCCCGTCCGGGCCGTTCCCGTATCCACCGGAAAGCACCACCTGGTCGAAACGGGTGATGTAGCCGGGCACTTCCCGGCCCAGCAGTCCCCGCAGACTGCTCAGACAGTCCGCCATCAGGATATTGGCGAGCGCCCGGCGCTCCGGCCCGCCCAGCGCTTCCAGGCCCACCCGCTCGTTCGGCGCGCCCTTGAGCTTCGGCTCCACGCCCGCCCGCAGCCGCCGCATCGCCGCCACCCGCAGCGTGTCCGGCCGGTCCATGAGCTGCTGCCACCGGCGGGAGCGCTCCTGTTGCTGTTCCCAGCGCTTCATCGCCTCGGCCCGCCACGCGTCAATCTGCGCCTGCGTGGGCTCCGGGCGCGGCGCACCGGCTTCTTGCCTCGCCGCTTCCCGCGCCGCTGCCGCCGCGTTCTGCTGGGCCTGGCGCAGCTCTACGGCGCGGTCCTCGGCCCGCAGCTTTTCCAGTGCGTCCAGGCGCAGGGCGCGCACGAGCGGGTCCGGGAACACGCCCCGGATCGACGCCCCCAGCGCCGCTACCGTCGTGGCGGCGCGCCATTTGGGCCGCGCCAGCCGCAGCGTGCCGTCTTTGTCCTCCTTGATCGGCAGCCCGTAGGCGTCCGCGAGCGCCGCGAGGACCCGCGCGGGCGCGGCCTTCTCGCCGCCGACGACCGTGACCGGCTTGGCGGCCAGCGTCTCGTCCAGCGCGAACTTGACGGCGTCCCCGCCCCGCGCGTTCAGGGCGGCGACCGCCGCACCCAGCGTGGTGGAACCGAACGCGGCCTCGTTTTTGCCCGCCTCGACGTCGGCCGGTGTCGGCTGCGTGGGATCGGCGTGGGGGCGTTCGTTGGGCGTCCCGTCGCGGTTGAAGGGGCGCGGGGCTTGGGCGATGGAAGCGCTTCCGCCTGGCCCATATTGGACGAGGTGGGCATGGCTGAGCGGCCGGAAGTAGGAACCGGGGTGCAGCGGCTCGGCCTGCGGCCCTTCGTAGCCGAACAGGCGCAGCCCGAGCATCTCGCTCCAGCCGAACCAGGTGTCCCTGTGCAGCACGGTGTCGAAGCGCGCACGGACATGCCGCAGGTCGTTGGTGGGTGTCTGCACGTAGGCGTGCAGTGCGAAACGCCACACCAATTCCCGCTGACGGGGGCTCAGTGCGGACACGGGCAGGCGCACCTGCTTGTCTTGCAGCGCCTCCAGTTGCGCCGGGCTCAACGAGGCCATCAGTTCTTGAAGCGCCGGATCGTCCGACATCCCCGCCTGCAACACCGCCGGGTCATAACGCGACAGGACGTGCAAAACGTCCCGCACCGCGAGCCGGCACTCCTCCAGCGTTACGCCCGGCAGGTCGTTCGGGTCGCTATAGCGTTTCCTGAGCACGAACAGGCCGCCGCCCTTGGCCAGGGCGGCGTCGTAATCGTAGGAGGTTGCCACTTTCTCCACGGCCGCGGAAAGGGGGAGCGCTGCGGCGCCCTCGGCAAAATGGTCATCCACCTCCGCTTCGCTCAGCGCGGCTTTCAGCGGCTCCCCCTCCGCCACGAATGCCACACGCCCCTGCGCCGCCAGTGCCGTGAGCGCACCGGCGAACGTGCGAGCCTGGTCTTTGCTGATCCGCACGGTCGGCTCTTGCGCGCCTTGCTGCGCCCCCGCGGCGGCGGGGACGGCAGGCAGGACAACCATACCGGTCAAGAACAAAAGGATGAAACTCCGGACGACCCGGAGCCCTGTAGGCGGCTTCGTCATCGGGCAACCCCTGTCCGTTGTTTCGCAGGTCATATTCGCAGCACGCCGCGCCGCGCTGCCCGCTACCCCTGTTAGCCCAGAGTGACCGTCAGCGAGCGGGCATCCCTTCCCGGGGTGATCAGAACGCCCCGGCTGTTCCCTTCCGAAGTGCCGCCTTGCACGGAAGCCACGGACTCCCGGCCCACCAGCAGCAATCGCCAGGGCTTTGACGCGCTCTGCGCCTCCACACGGAGCCGGTCGCCTTCCCGCCGCACCGCGACGGTCATCGCCGGTTCGCCGGTCAGGGTGGGGATCTCCGCCGTGGCGTTCCGGCCGTCTTCCAGCTCATACACCTCCAGCGTCACCCCGTCGCCGAAGTCGTAGTCCGGGCGGTCGTCCCGCGCGCCCACGGCGAGGATCGAATTCGGCCGGACGAGCAGCGGGACACTGGTGAAGCCGTGGGTCTCCTCGACCCAGCGCGGTCCCTCGATCACCTCGCCGGTCAGGTAGCTCGTCCAGCGGCCCACCGGGACGTAGTACCGCACCACGTTGTCAGGCGAAAAGACCGGCGCCACCAGCAGCGCGTCGCCCAGCAGGTACTGGCGGTCCAGGTGGTCGCAGGCCGGGTCGTCGGGGAACTCCAGCAGCATGGCCCGCATCACGGGGACGCCCGTCCGGTGGGCCTCGACCGCCTTGCCGAAGAGATAGGGCATGAGGCGGCACTTGAGCCGGGTGAAGAAGCGCAGCGTCTCGACCGCTTCCTCGTCGAAGACCCAGGGGACGCGGTACGAGGAACTGCCGTGCAGGCGGCTGTGGGACGAGAGCAGGCCGAAGGCGATCCAGCGCTTGTAGACGTCGGCGGGCGGCGTGCCCTCGAAACCGCCGATGTCGTGGCTCCAGAACCCGAAGCCGGAAAGACACAGCGACAGCCCGCCGCGCAGGCTTTCGGCCATCGATTCGTAGTTCGAGTAGTTGTCGCCGCCCCAGTGGACGGGGAACTGCTGGGCGCCCGCGGTCGCCGACCGGGCGAAGACGGCCGCCTCGCCCTCGCCCCGCTTCTCCCGCAGCACCTCGAACACCACCTCATTGTAGAGGTACGAGTAGTAGTTGTGCATCTTCACGGGGTCCGAGCCGTCCGCCCAGACCACGTCGGTCGGGATCCGTTCGCCGAAATCCGTCTTGAAGCTGTCCACGCCCAGGTCCACCAGGGCGCGCAGCTTGTCCCCGAACCAGCGGCGTGCGTCCGGATTGGTGAAGTCCACGATGCCCATACCGGGCTGCCACAGGTCCCACTGCCACACGTCCCCGTTCGGCCGTTTCAGCAGGTAGCCGTTCCGCTTCCCCTCCTCGAATAGGCGGGACCGCTGGGCGATGTAGGGGTTGATCCAGACGCAGACGCGCAGGCCGCGCTCCTTCAGGCGCCGCAGCATGGCGGCGGGGTCCGGGAACGTTTCGGGGTCCCACTCGAAGTCGCACCAGTGGAAGCCGCGCATCCAGAAGCAGTCGAAGTGGAAGACCGACAGCGGCAGGCCGCGGTCGGCCATGCCCTGGATGAAGTGGGTGACGGTCTCCTCGTCGTAGCTGGTCGTGAAGGAGGTGGTCAGCCACAGCCCGAACGACCACGCGGGCGGCAGGGCGGGGCGGCCGGTCAGCGCCGTGTACTTTTCGAGCACCTCTTTCGGCGACGGACCGTAGAGGACGAAGTATTCCAGCGACTCGCCGGGCACACTGAACTGGACCCGGGACACCTTTTCCGACGCCACCTCGAACGAGACCATCTCGGGGTGGTTGACGAAGACGCCGTAGCCCCGGTTGGTCAGGTAGAAGGGGACGTTCTTGTAGGCCTGCTCGCTGCCCGTGCCGCCGTCCTTGTTCCACATGTCCACGACCTGGCCGTTCTTGGCGAAGGCCGTGAATCGCTCCCCCAGCCCGTACACGCACTCCCCGACCCCGAGGGAAAGCTGCTCGTGCACGTGCGGGCCCTCGCCCGTGACCTCCGCGTACCCCATGCCCCGTGGAGCACTCCGCGTCACGGTCCGCCCGTCCGCCGTGAAGTCCACGCCCCAGCCGCCCGCCCCCCGGTTCAGACGCACCGAAAGCCGGCCGCTGGTCAGGACCGCGGACTCGTCGTCTGCCTGGACCGTGACCGGCGTGCCCTCGACCGTCTGCAACGGGAAGTGCGGCCCCTTGATCTGGCCGCCGGAAAAGTGGGTCAGGTTCACACGGATCACGTCCGGCATCGGGGATGAGAAGCGTACCGTCAGCAGCGGCCCCTGCAGCGTGTCGCCCCGGTGGCGGATCGGCCGCGTCGGGGCGTAGACGGTGAGCGTGTCGGGCGAGGTCTCCACCTCGTGCGCTTCCGCCGGGTAGTGCGCCCGCACCCCTTCCCGCATCAGCCAGTTGCCGTCCGTGAACTTCATGTAAACCTTTCTCTACTGCCGACCCCGCCGTCCACCCGGGTCCCATGCAGGGTCATCTCCTGGCGCAAGGTGGGCCCGCGGCCGCGGGACGCTCGGCGTGCCGTTCCCCCAGCCGGACGTTTATCGTCCCGGCACTTCATCGTAGCACCAGTTCGGCACCCTGAACGCCATCACCGCCGACCCGGCGCGACGATAAAACGCCGGTAGTCGGACGGGGGAGAGAAACAGCCGCGCCGTTTCGCCCTCAGGGGCGGATCGTCTCGAAGATGTAGTTGTCGGCGGTCTCGGCCGCCCGGCGCTGCTGCTCCGGCGTCTGGATCGTCCACGCCAGCAGCGGAACCCCCCGCGCCCGCAGCGCGCTCGACAGCGGCGTCGGCAGCGCGCGGAGGTTGTAGGCCACGAAGTCCGGTAAAGGTTTCTCTTCGTCGCCGCCCCGCCAGCCGTCGTCCGAGGCGAGCTGACCGCGCACGATCCCGGGCGCGTGAGTGGCAACGTGCGCGACGGTTTCTTTGCGGAACGACTGGATCGCGAACGGTCCCGTGTAGTCCGCGAGCGCCCGCAGTGTCGCCTGCTCCAGCGGGCCGACGCCGCCCGGGTGGGGCTTGATCTCGACGAGCAGGGGGGCCCTGCCCGCCACCAGGTCAAGGACCTCCGCCAACAGCGGGATGCGCTCGCCCGTTCCCAGCAGGCGCAGCGGGCGGAGGTCGTCCGCGGAGAACGCTTCGAGCGAGCCGGGCGCGCCGGTCAGTCGCCACAGGTCGTGGTCGTGGAACACGGCGACCTGCCCGTCCGAGAGCAGGCGCACGTCCAGTTCTATCGGGAAGTGGGCAGCGACGGCCGCCGCGAACGCCGCCAGCGAGTTCTCCGGCGCGTCCGGCAGCCCGTGCAGTCCCCGGTGCGCGATGGGCATGGCCGTCAGCCATTCCGGCACGGGCCGCCGCGCGGCGTCGGTCTCGATGTTTTCTGCCATACGTTACGGTAAATGCTCTGTGCGGCCCGGACTTTCCTGCTCCGGGGAGAGCGCCTGCTCTCCCCGGGGCGGGGCCCTCACCCCCGTCCCCTCTCCCCTGCTTCCGCTCCGCGGGGGGAGAGGGGTGCCTGGGGCAAGGCTCGACTGCGGCCGGGGCTACCATCCCCTGCCCCCTGCCTTGGAACGAAGGGAGGGAACGAAACCAAGGCCGCCCCCTCCGGGACCTCTCCCGTGAACCCGCAGTCGATTTGGTGGCAGGCACCCCTCTCCCCCCGGCGGCAGCCGGGAGCAGGGGAGAGGGGACGGGGGTGAGGGCCGCTGCCCGCTTGACGGACGCGGCCCTTTGCGGCAAAATGATCGGTATGGTCCACCTTCGCAAGACCCTCCGCCTCCCGGCGTTACTCCTGCTTCTCTTGTCACTCATCACGCCGCTCCGGGCGGCGGAACCGTCCGCACCCGCGGCGGCCCGCCTGACCGTAAATCTGGACGGGAGCGGCCCGGCGATAAGCCCGACCCTGCACGGGCTCTTCTTCGAGGACATCAACTACGGCGCCGACGGCGGCCTGTATGCCGAGATGGTCCAGAACCGGTCGTTCGAGCACAAGGACAGCCTGTTCGCCTGGTCCACGGCGAGCCGCGGCGGTGGAACCGGGGAGGTGCAGGTCGCCACGGTGGACACGATCCACCCGGCCAACAAGCAGTACGCGCGCGTGCAGATCCGCGCCGCCGGGCAGGGCTTCGGCCTGTCGAATGAGGGCTTCGGCGGGATCGCCGTCCGCAAGGGCGAGAACTACCGGTTTTCGCTCCTGGCCCGCCGCGACCCGGCGTACCGGGGCGAACTGGTGGCCGTTATTGAGGACGAGAAGGGGCGCCCGCTGGGCCGGCACCGCGTCCGGGACCTGTCGCCGGACTGGAAGCGGTTCACCGGCGTCCTCCGGAGCGCCGAGACGGCCGCCGGGGCGCGGCTCGTCGTGCTCGCGACCGGGACGGGGCGCGTGGACCTCGACGTCGTCTCGCTGTTCCCCGAGAACACCTGGAAGAAGCGGCCCAACGGCCTGCGCGCGGACCTCGTCCAGAAGCTGGCCGACATGCGGCCCGGGTTCCTGCGCTTCCCTGGCGGCTGCATCGTCGAGGGCAAAGACCTGCACAACGCGTACCGCTGGAAGGACACCATCGGCGACATCGCCCACCGCCCGCAGAACTGGAACCGCTGGATGGACTGGAAGGCGCCGCAGTACTACCAGACCTACGGGCTTGGCTTCTTCGAATACTTCCAGCTCTGCGAGGACATCGGCGCTGTGCCCGTGCCGGTCGTCAACTGCGGCATGTCGTGCCAGTTCCAGGACGCCCAGCTCGTGCCGCTGAGCGAGCTCGGCCCGTGGGTGCAGGACGCCCTCGACCTGATCGAGTTCGCCAACGGCCCCGTTTCCAGCCCGTGGGGCGCCAAACGCGCCGCAATGGGCCACCCGAAGCCCTTCAACATGAAGTACCTGGGCGTCGGGAACGAGCAGTGGGGCGAGGAGTACTTCAAGCGCTACAAGGTCTTCTACGACGCCATCAAAGCGAAATACCCGGACATCCAGCTGATCACGACCTCGGGGCCCGGCGTGGACGACAACTGGTGGAACCTCGCCTGGAACAAGTTCAAAGGCGGCACGCCCGCCGACATCGTGGACGAGCACTACTACCGCCCGCCCACCTGGTTCTACCGGCACAGTGACCGCTACGACCGCTACGACCGCAAGGGGCCCAAGATCTTCGCGGGCGAATACGCCGCGCACGGCCCCGGCCGCCGCAACACGCTGGGGGTCGCCCTGGCCGAAGCCTCGTTCATGACGGGACTGGTCCGCAACGCGGACGTGGTCCTGATGTCTTCGTACGCGCCCCTTTTCGCCAAGATGGGGTCCGTACAGTGGCAGCCGGACCTGATCTGGTTCGACAACACACGCTCCTATGGCTCGCCCTCGTACCACGTGCAGTCGCTGTTCGGCCGGCACCGCGGCGACGTGGTGCTCCCGACGCAGTTACAGGTGTCGCCACGTCCGGCGGCGTCCCCGGCGGGCCGCATCGGCGTCGGGACGTGGCTCACGCAGGCAGAGTTCAAGGACGTACGGGTCACCAAGACCGGCAGGACCCTTTTCGCGAGCGACTTCTCCAAAGGGACAAACGGCTGGACGACGACCCGCGGCAACTGGAGCGCGGCCGGCGGCGTGCTGCGGCAGACCGGCGAACAGGACAACGTGCAGGCGGTCGTCGGCGACCGGGGTTGGACGGACTACACCCTTTCGCTGAAGGCGCGCAAGCTGGCCGGCAGGGAAGGGTTTCTCGTCTTCTTCCAGGACAACGACGGCGAGCGGGGCGTCTGGAACCTGGGCGGCTGGGGGAACAAGGAGCACGGCCTGGAACTGCCCGGGCTGGAAACCGCCCGCATCCCCGGCAGCATCGAGACCGGCCGCTGGTACGACATCCGCATCGAACTTAAAGGTCCCTCCGTCCGCGCCTACCTGGACAACAAGCTGGTGCAGGAGGGCACCCGGCCCACCCCCCGGCCCCTGTACGCCGTCGCCACGCGCACCAAAGACAACAAAGAGATCATCCTGAAGGTCGTCAACCCGTCCGCCGAGACGCTGGAGACGGCCGTCCTTCTGCAAGGCAAGAGACAGGTCGCTTCGGAGGGCAGGGCGACCGTGCTGACGGCGGACCGGCCGGACGTCGAAAACACGCTCGATCAGCCGGCCCGCGTGGCGCCCCGGGAAAGCCGGCTCCGCGGCGTGTCCAAAGACTTCCGCTACCGGTTCCCGGCGCATTCGCTGACCGTGCTGCGAATCAGATCGGGCCGGTGATGTGCCACCGGCCGGAGGGAATCCTTTGCTCGTCCGTCGCGCCGCGATTGCTGCGCTCGTGTGCCTGTTCGGGTGCTGCTGTATGGTGCCGGCCGTGACGTACGCTCGGGCGGAATCTACCGGAGCGGCCCCGCCTCCCGCCCAGTCGCTCAGCCTCTGGTACCGCCAGCCCGCGAAGGAGTGGACGGAGGCGCTACCCATCGGGAACGGCCGGCTCGGGGCGATGGTGTTCGGCGGCGTCGAGCGCGAACGGCTCCAGTTCAACGAGGACACCCTCTGGACGGGCAAGCCCCACGAGTACCACCATCCTGGCGCCGCCGACCACCTGCCGACGCTCCGCCGCCTGCTTTTCGAGGGCAAGCAGAAAGAAGCCGAGGCCCTGGCGACGCGCGAGTTCATGAGCGTCCCGCTCGGGCAGAAGGCGTACCAGCCGTTCGGCGATTTGCACCTCGACTTCCCCGGCCTGGAGAAGGTGTCCGACTATCGGCGGGAACTTGACCTGGACGCCGCCGTGGCCCGCGTCCGGTACCGCGTCGGCGACGTCACCTTCGAGCGGCAGGCGTTCGCCAGCCACCCCGCCGGGATCATCGTCGTGCGCCTTTCCGCCGACAAGCCCGGCTCGCTGACGTTCACCGCCCGCCTGGACAGCCCGCACGCGTCCGCGAGCACGCGCGCCCTCGGCACGGATAAGCTCGCACTCTCCGGGCAGGTCGAGGAGGGTGGGGTCCGGTTCGAGGCGCGCCTGCGTGCGGTCGCCCGGGGCGGGCGCGTGACGACTGACGGCGACAGTATCACCATCGAGAACGCCGACGCCGTGACGCTGCTGCTCGCTGGGGCGACGAGCTTCAAGAACTTCCGCGACATCAGCGCGGACCCGGGCGCCCGCTGCGCGGCGGCGTTGCAGGCCGTCGCGGGTAAGTCGTTCGACGCGCTGCTGCGAGCACACACGGCCGACCACGGGAAGCTGTTCCGGCGCGTTGCCCTCGACCTCGGGACGACCTCAGCCACGGCCGAGCCGACCGACGCGCGCCTGAAAGCCGTGGGCAGCAAGGACGACCCGCAGCTCGCGGCGCTGTACTTCCAGTTCGGCCGCTACCTGCTGATCGCCAGCAGCCGGCCCGGCGACCAGCCCGCCAACCTCCAGGGCATCTGGAACGACCAGCTCCGGCCGCCGTGGGACAGCAAGTGGACCACCAATATCAACACCGAGATGAACTACTGGCCCGCGGAGATGACCAACCTTTCCGAGTGCCACGAGCCGCTCTTCGACCTCATCGCCGACTGCGTCGTCACCGGGCGCAAGACCGCGCAGGCGCACTACGGCGCGCGCGGCTGGGTGCTGCACCACAACACCGACCTGTGGCGGGGCACCGCCCCGATCAACGCGTCCGACCACGGCATCTGGCCGACCGGCGGCGCGTGGCTGTGCCAGCACCTCTGGGAGCGTTACCAGTTCACCCGGGACCGGAAGTTTCTCGCCGCCCGCGCCTATCCGGCGATGAAGGAGGCGTCGCGCTTCTTCGTGGACTTCCTGGTCGAAGACCCGAAGACCGGGCGGCTCGTCAGCGGGCCGTCCAACTACCCGGAGCAGGGCGGCCTGGTGATGGGTCCGACGATGGACCACCAGATCATCCGCGAACTTTTCGCCAGCACCTGCGAAGCCGCCCGCATCCTCGGCGTCGACGCCGAGCTCGCCACCAAACTCCGCACCATGCACGA
>CADCTO010000102.1 GCA_902805585.1 uncultured Armatimonadota bacterium
GGACCCATAACGGACTCCCTGGCAGCCGACGCTCTGATTCAGTCTCCCTTTCAGGCGAGATTCGGGATGTTGGGCGCTTTCTGGCTGAGTGAGGACCAGTTCGCGTGGCCATTGCGGTGCCGTCGCGGGTTATGTTGGAATTGGGTGAGGCAGCCCCGGGCGGCATGAGGTTACCGGGTCAGGCGGCGAGCGCAACGGGCTGGTCGCCCACGGGGGTGGCGAGCGAGGGCCAGCCGTCGACCTTTCTCATCGTGATCTGGCCGGAGGCGAGCAGCGCCCAGAACAGCATGGCGGCGGTGTCGGCCGAGGGCAGGACGGTCTGGGTCTTGATCCGGCGCTTGAACTCCTCGTGCAGGCGCTCGATGGCATTGGTGGTGCGGGCCGACTTCCATTGGCTTGGCGGCAGGCGCGTGAAGGCGAACAGCTTGCCACCGGCCTCCTCCAGGCTGTCGGCGACGGCCCGGTGCCGCAGCCGCCACTTGCGCAGAGCCTTGCGGCGCGCCTCGATCTCCTCCGCGGTCGCGGCGTAGATCATGTCGGTGTAGTCGGCCGAGATCTCCTCGTGCAGCCGCTCGGGCGCATGGGCGAGGAGGTTCCTGTGCTTGTGAACCGTGCACCGTTGCGTCGGCACCCCGCCCCAGACTGCCGCGAGCGCCCGCTCAAGCCCGGGCGCGCCGTCAACAATGAGGAACTGCGGCCGGCGCAGGCCGCGGCCGATGAGGTCGTCGAGAACGGCGCGCCAAGCCTCGGTTGTCTCCCCGCCCATGTTCTTGGCCGCAAGCAGAACCTTCTGGCCGTCCTCGCGCACGCCGATGACGACAAGAAGCGAGATCGCGGTTGCCTTGCGGTCGAGCCGTACCCGCACCACGGTGCCGTCGAGGATCAGCCGCACCACCGGCTCGGCAGCGAGATCACGCCGGTTCCAGGCGTCCCAGTCCGTCTTGATCTTCCGCCACACCCGGCTGACCACATCCTTGCCGACGCCCTCGGCGAACACGGCCGCGAGCGCCCGGCGCACCCGGCGCGTGTTGGTGCCGGCCAGATAGGTCGAGGCGATCAGCGCGTCGGCAGCGAGGGTGCGGCGCTGGTAGGCGCGAAGCCCTCCGCTCTTCCACTCGCGCGTTGTGCCGTCCTGGCCGACGAGGCGGGCCCGGGGCACAGCGATCTTGGTCGGCCCGAAAGTGCCGGTCAGCTGGCGCGTGCGACGGCCATGGCGGTGGCCCGTGACAGGAGCGGCCGCCTCCTGGCCAGTCTGCCCCGCCGCCCGCCGACCGTAGCGCGGGCGCGCCAGAGCGGTGGTGAGCTCCTCCTCGATCATGGCCTCGATGAAGCCGCGCACCTTCGCGCGCAGGCCGTCCTCGATGGGATCGAACCAGGTGTCGAAAAGCAGACCCTCGGCCTCACCGGCCCGAGCCGACGTGATATCGCTTGTCATGGCGTGGTCTCCACTCCGGCGCTCCAACGCCGGAATCAGCAGGGTTGAGCACCCCGGAGACTACGCCACCCCAAATCCCAACCACCTCCGCGATGCTGGAGAAGCAGGTGCTCAAGGACGTAGTGGCGGGAAACTTTGAACCGCGCCGGGTTTCCCGGAGGCTCCAACTTTTGAGAGGATGGAGCCATGACGAAGCGAACCCCACCCTTTTCGCCTGAGGTCCGCGAACGCGCGGTCCGGATGGTGCTGGACCACCAGGGCGAGCACGGCTCGCAATACGCGGCAACCTGCTCCATCGCCGCGAAGATCGGCTGCTCGGCCGAAACCCTGCGCAACTGGGTGCGCCAGGCCGAGCGCGACCGCGGCCTGCGCGCCGGGCCGACGACAAACGAACGCGAGCGGATCAAGGCGCTGGAGCGTGAGAACCGCGAGCTGCGCCAAGCCAACGAGATCCTCCGGAAGGCGTCGGCGTATTTTGCGATGGCGGAGCTCGACCGCCGGTCACGGACATGATCGCCTTTATCGACGACCATCGTCATACCTACGGGGTCGAGCCGATCTGCAGGGTGCTGCCGATCGCCCCGTCGACGTATCACGCCCATGCCGCACGGCGCGCCGATCCCGACAGGCTGCCGGCACGGGCCAAGAGCGATGCGGCGCTGATGGTCGAGATCCGGCGCGTGTTCGAGGCGAACTTCTGCGTCTACGGCGTGCGCAAGGTCTGGCGACAGCTCGGTCGGGAGGGGTTCGCAGTCGCCCGCTGCACGGTGGCGCGTCTGATGCGGACGATCGGCCTACAGGGAGCCGTACGGGGCGGGAAGGTCCGCACCACTATCCCCGATCCGGCGGTGGCCTGCCCGCTCGACCGGGTCAACCGCCGGTTCAAGGTTCTGCGCCCGAACGCCTTGTGGGTCTCGGACTTCACCTACGTCGCGACCTGGAGTGGCTTTGTCTACGTGGCCTTCGTGATCGATGCCTATGCGAGGCGGATCGTCGGGTGGCGGGTCTCTCGAACCGCTCACGCCCGCTTCGTGCTGGATGCCCTCGAGCAGGCCCTGCACGAGCGCCGCCCCGCCAAAGGAGGCGGGCTCGTGCATCATAGCGACAGAGGGGGCCAAGGCGGATTCAGGCGGTCGTCGCAACATGG
>CADCTO010000103.1 GCA_902805585.1 uncultured Armatimonadota bacterium
CCGCGGGCGGCGGCGGGCGGGCTTCGGGCGGAGGCCGCGCACCGGCAGACCGCACCTAGGAAAGCGAGGGACGGAGGTTATGGAAGGAGCATCCGCCACATCCGGCGACCGGCTGCCCACGGTACTGCTGCACACGGCAGAGTTGATCAAGTACCGGGACGAGCGCAGAATGCTGGTCTTCACGCTCCTCCACGGCGAACCCGTGGAGGGCACGATCCGCTGGTTCGATGAAGAGGCGATCCATCTCGTGGACGCCGAACGGAGCGAGGTGACGCTGTTCAAGCACGCCATCGCCTCCTACCGCAGCCGCTGACACGGCCGGAAGCAGGAAAGGGGCGGGCCATGCGGGCCCGCCCCTTTCGCTCGTCTACGCTACCCTGGTGATGGAGGCGCCGGGCGGACTCGAACCGCCGGTGAAGGTTTTGCAGACCTCTCCCTTAGCCCCTTGGGTACGGCGCCGTGAACACGAAAAATGGGGAAGGTGGAGGCGCCGACCGGAATCGAACCGGTGCATCGAGGTTTTGCAGACCTCTCCCTTACCACTTGGGTACGGCGCCAAATCAGAATCCGGAGCGGGGGACAAAGCTCGCTTCCGCCAAATCGCCCGCCGCACGGAACCCCGCAGGGTCCTGCTCACGGCACCGGCCCGTGAGACGTTTCCATTATAACACGCCTCGGCCCCCATGGGAAGACGCCTTCCTACCGCGGCAGCGCCACGGCGTCGTAGCTGCCGCGCTGGTCGTAGATGCGCACCTCGTCGTGGTACATGACCCGCCGCGTCGTGTCGGTCGGCTTTTGCGGCCTCCCCGCCGGTCGCTGCTTCCAGTCCCATTTGTAGATGCCGATCTTCATGTAGTTGCCCAGTTGTTCGTAGGCGTTCCTCCCCACCTTCGGCGAGAAACCGGGGACCTTTTTCCCGTCCCTCCAGATCTCGAGCAGGCCGTCGGCGCCCGCCGACCACTTCGCGTGCACCACCCAGTCCGTCCAGCGGCCCGTCCGGTACGCGCCCACCGGCGTGTCGGTGGTCTCGTTCGTGGGACTCTCCCAGTCCATCAGGCTTATCTCCCACTGGCCGTCGTGGGTCACGATCGCCAGCGGGGGCGAGCCGGAGTTCGAAAAATGGTGCCACTGGGTCACGATCTCCTGCGACCGGTCGCGGTCCCACGTGTCGAGGAAGATGCTGAAGGCGTACCAGCGCTCGGCCCCGTACGGCTCGATCTCCGCCCGCAGCTCGGCGCGGATACTGGCGCTGACCACCGGATCCCCCTTGCGCAGCTCGAACCGGCCCGACCACCGGCCGGCGCGGACCGGTTCCGGCCTCCGCGCGGGGCGGACCTGCGGGTTGCCGTCGTGCCGGACGGCGGGGGCGTAATGCGGGACCCAGCCGGACGGGGTGATCGGCGCGGCGGGATCGGCCGGCACGGCGTGGTCGGCCGGAGCTTCCCAGTCCAGCACGTCGATCGGGGGGACCGGAGCGGGCGGGTTCCCGCCTCCGCCGCCTGACAGCGCGCCCCCGGATGCAAGAACAACCGCGCCCCCGCCCAGCCGCAGGAACTCACGCCGCGGCATTCCGCCGTCCCGCCCCCGACTGGTGCTCATCGCATGGCCTCCTCTGGCTTCGCCCGCTGTAATGAGGCAAGCCACCAGGAATACGAAAGCAGAAGGCCCCCAAAACCGCGAAATGCTCGCGTTTGGGGGCCGATTCCGGAAAAATTCTAAAGCGGGAGACGGGACTCGAACCCGCGACATTTTGCTTGGGAAGCAAACGCTCTACCACTGAACTACTCCCGCGTACACCCCCATTATACCACCAAATGCCGAAATCGCATCCCGCCAAGTGTTCTTCGACTGGTTGTTCGCCGGGGTACAGTAGAAGGCATGAACGTCAACGCCGCCTGCGCTCGATTTCGACACCGACCGTCGGCTCCGTATGTCCTGGCCCTTCTCGCACTGGCCGTCGCCGCGCCCCCCGCCTCCGCTCAGGTGCTTTTCCAGCAGTTCTACTACCCCATCGACCCGCCGCCGAAAGGCGTCTCCTGGTGGCGCCACGCGACGGGGCAGCTTCCCGCGCTGTCGCGCCTGGGCGTCGCGGCGATCTGGACCCCCGTCCCGGTCAAGGGCGGCTCGGGGGCGCAGTCGATGGGCTATGACCCGTACGACCTGTATGACCTGGGCGCGAAAGACCAGAAGGGGACCGTCGCGACACGGTTCGGGACCAAGGCGGAGTATCTGGCGTATGTCGCCGCTGCCCACGCCAACGGCATCCGCGTCTACGCCGACGTCGTGCTGAACCATGCGGGCGGCGCGGACGTGGCCCAGGAGAACCCCCTGATGGCCCGCCTGGGCTGGGACGACATCGCCGACGACAACGCCGTGCCGCCCCGGCACCGCCCGGCCGGACTATCCCCCGGCGCCAACCTCCGCTCCTGGACCGGCTTCCGGCCCGCGGGGGCCGGCGCCCCCCCCGGCGCCGGGCGCTTCCCCCGCACGTGGCGCCATTTCCACCCCAGCGAGATCCACCCCGACCGCAACGAGCCCTATCACAAAAAGGAGTTCGCCGAGGACCTCTGCTTCGAGGCCGAAAACGGCTACGTCGCGCGCGGGCTGAACGCGTGGGGAGAATGGTTCCGGGCCCAGACCGGCGTGGACGGCTACCGGCTCGACGCGGTGAAGCTCGTCGAGCCGGCGTTCCTGGACGGCTTCTCCGCGCGGGTGCGGCGGCAGCCGGCCCCGTCCGGCGGTCCGTTTTTCCTGGTGGGCGAGTTCTGGGACACGAACCAGGACCTGCTCAGCCGGTTCCAGGCGGCCACGCGCCGCCAGATGAGCCTGTTCGATTTCGGCCTGTTCTACGCGCTGTGGGACATGACGGAAAAGCCGGGCGCGTTCGACATGCGGACGCTGCTGTCACGCCGCCTGCCCGATCGGGCCCGCGCCGTCTCCTTCGTCTCGAACCACGACGTGGACCGCTTCCAGCCCATCGCGCGGCGGAAGCGCATCCTCCCGTACGCGATCACGCTCGCCATGAGCGGGCGGCCCAGCGTGTTCCATCTGGACTACTTCCGGCCCGAAGACCCCGCGCTCCCGCCCGCGCTCCGCCGCCTGGTCGCCGTCCACAATCGTTTCGCCGTCGGCAGGGAGATCGTCCGCTTCGCCGACGCCGACGTGCTGGTGCTGGAGCGGGAGAGGAACCTGCTCGCCGCGTTCCACGACGGCGGCAGGTCGGGCGCGGCGCGCAGGCTGCGCGTGCGGACGGCCTTCGGGCCCCGCGTGCGTTTGCGGACGGTCGGAAGCGAGCCGGTCGGGCCGGCAAACGAGACAATCACTTCGGCGGACGGCAGTGTCACGCTCGTCGTGCCGCCCGGGGGGTTCGTGCTCCTGGTCCGCGCCGACGCGACTCCGAAGACACACCCCGACCGCTTCGCCGCGCGCGGCCCGCTGCCGACGACGCAGGTGACCGAGTTCGCCGACGACCTCGACACGGGCCGGCTCGGCGGCGTGTGGCGAGAGGTGCCGGTGCTCGCCGCCGCGGGGACCGCCATCACCGCGCGCGTGACGGGGACGCGCGGGAAGGGCGCCGTTTCGGTCGAGGTGCGTGATCCGCAGGGACGGGCGCTGAAGGCGCCGGGGCGGGGCCGGCGCGGCGGGGAGACGCTCCTTCGGGTGGGGGGCCTTCCCCGCGCCGGCGTCTACCGCATCCGCGTGCGCGCCCCGGGCCCGCCGACCGCCGGGCGCGTCGCCGTCACCTACACGGCCCCGGCGCTGCCCGGCGGCCGCTGAGGCTTCAGGCGACGAGGCGCAGTTTCGGGACGGGGCCGCCGCCGCCGCCGGAGGGGTCGGTGGGGCGCGGGCGCTGGGACTTGCGCAGGCTCTTGTCGTGGTACATCGCGGCGTCGGCGCAGGCGATCAGCGTCGCGGCGTCGGCCACGTCCTCCGGGAAGCTGGCCGAGCCGATGGAGATGCCGACGCGGATGCCCCCCAGGTCGTTGCCCGAGACGCGCGGGTCGTAGGCCGCGACCGCCGCGCGCAGCTTCTCGGCGACCACGGCGGCCTCGGCCGGGCCCGCGTCCGGCAGAACGGCGACGAACTCGTCGCCCGCGTAGCGGGCGATCAGGTCGCCGGACCGCAGACTCGTCTTGAAGACGCGGGCCAGGTCGCGCAGCACCTCGTCCCCGCGCGGGTGCCCGAAGGTGTCGTTGATGGGCTTGAAGTTGTCCAGGTCCATCACCAGCACGGACAGCGGGCGCTCGTCGGCGCCCGCCCGGTGCAACTCCTGCTGCAAAAACAGCGCCAGGTAGCGCGCGTTGTGCAGGCCCGTCAGCGCGTCGGTCAGGGCGGATTCCCGGGTCTTCTCGAACAGGGTGGCGTTCTTGATCGCCCGACCGGCCTGTGCGGACACGGCCAGCAGAACGCGCAGGTCTTCGCTGTCGAAGCCGTCCGCCCGCTCGTGGTACAGGTTGACCGTGCCTATCACCTTGTTGTCGGCGAACAGGGGCGCGATCAGGGCGGCCTCCAGGTTCGTCCAGGGCGTGTGCGCGCTCGCCAGCAGCAGGTCTCCCCGGTCGTAGGGGTCGAGCCGGCCCTCGCCCCGCAGCGCGACGGTCCCGGTCATCCCCTCGCCCCGGCGCGCTTGGGCGCCGCGGAAGAACGGCTCGTTCGCGCCGACCGCCATCTCGGCGCGCAGCGTGTCGTCGTCGCCCAACAGGAGCACGCACGCCGTGCCGCCGAAGATGTTGTTGATCTTGTTGGCGAGCAGCGACAGCGTCTCCTTCAGGTTGAGCGTGACGGAAACGGTCTGCGAGATCTCGTAGAGCGAGATGTACTCGAACGACGCCCGCTTGATGCCCTCGACCACTTCGCCGCGCGCGTCGTGCGCCGTGTCGACGGCGCGCTCTTTCGGGGACCGCGCGTTGTTGTGAAGCAGGGCGTTGTGCTGCATCACGTCCAGGAACGCCCCGACGACGACGGGGTCGAAGTGCGTTCCGGCGTTCTCGCAGATGTAGGAACAGGCCTTCTCGTGCGCCCAGCCCTCGCGGTAGGAGCGGTCGGACGTCAGCGCGTCGTAGACGTCGGCCACCGCCATGATGCGCCCGGCCAGCGGGATCTGCTCGCCCTTGAGGCCGTCCGGGTATCCCTTCCCGTCCCAGCGCTCGTGGTGGCTGCGCACCGCCGGCAGGACGGGCCAGGGGAAGCGCACCGGCTCCAGGATCATCGAGCCGATGGCCGGGTGCGCCTTGATCTTCTCGTACTCGTCGGGGGTCAGCTTGCCCGGTTTGGCGAGGATGTGCTCGGGGATGCCCAGCTTGCCGATGTCGTGCAGGAGCGCCCCGGTGTGGATGCCGCGCAGCTCGTCGCCGGAAAGCCCCATGGCCTCGGCGATGGCGACCGCGGTCTTCTGGACCCGGAGGATGTGCTCGCGCGTGTACTGGTCCTTGGCTTCGATAGCCAGGGCGAGCGACTCGACCGTGGACAGGTAGAGCTGCTGGAGTTCCTCCTTGGACCGTTCCAGCGCCTGGATGTGCCGCTCGTTGGCCTGGACCTTGTCCATGTAGATCTTGTAGGAGTAGTAGGTCAGGAACAGGATCGGGGCCGCGACCGCCAGGATCACGCCCCAGCGATCCGGCGACGCCCGCAGATTCTCGCCGATGCCCAGCGCGTAGATGATGGTCGCGCACGAAGCGCCCGCGAAGTAGCCGGGGCCGGTCCAGAGGAAATGCGCGCGCCAGATCTGCAGCGGGTTCGCCCCGGTCGTCAGCGCGATGGCCGTGGCGATCGAGACGGTGTTGATGAGGTAATAGGCCAGCGAGGCGAGAAAGATGTAGGGCACCTTGTCGCCCAACATCTTCCAGTGGTCCGCGGAGCCGACGGGATGCGGCGACGCCATCACTCCCCCGGGCAGGGCCAGGTCGGCCTGCCGCAGGATCATGCCGGCCGCCAGCACGGACACGGCCACGGCGGACACGTTGAACAGGATCTGGAAATAGTGCCCGCGCTTGGGCGAAAGGGAGGTGGCGATGTAGCCGGCCACGACGCTGATCATGCCGGCGAACGGCCCGAAACAGAGCAGGGTGAAGAAGGTCGGCACGAAGGCCAGGGACATGCGGGAGCTGTTTTCGCCGGACTTGCTGGTGAAGAGGGGGATGTTCCAGAAGACCGCGATCGCGCAGATGCCGCAGAGCGCCAGGAGAACCCGCCACTGCGTCAGGTCCACGCCCAGGTGGTAGGCGCAGACGAAGGCCGGAACGCCCGCCAGGATGACGGCCCAGACGTAGATCTTGGCAACCAGGGGAAAACGCTGCATAAGTGCTCCCGCAAGCCGCGGTCGGAAAGGTGGATCGTCGCGGCGTTAACGGCTCCGTTCAGGATTATCGGCCCGCGCCCACACGATCTTTAGGGCCGGCCTATTATTTAGGCCGGCCCCATGGTATGGATATCGTGGTATGAGGAAAGCGGGGCGCCCCGGGGCGCCCCGCCGTCATCACGGGCGAACTACTTGCGGTCCCAGCTCACGTTCCGGCAGAGCGCGCCGGTGGGTACGCGGCGGCCGCCGCCCCTGCTTCGGTCGATGGCATTTTCTGCTCGTGCTTCTGTGTGCATGCCGTGATACTCCTTATAAGGGCCTAATTTCTCGACCTCGGCCCCCAGAAGGCCGTGTTGATGCTGGCCGTCTCCTCCTCGTCGCCGGACAGCACGAGGCCGAGGTACGGGTTGAAAACCCCGATCGAGTAAGCCGGGGCGAGCTCACCCCAGATGGCGCGCGAGGGCCGCGCCTCGCCCCAGATGGCACGGGAGGGCCGAGCCTCGCCCCAAATAGCGCGCGAGGGCTTTGCTTCACCCCAGATGGCGCGCGAGGGCCGCGCCTCGCCCCAGATGGCGCGCGCCTGAGCGCCGGAAGAAGCAACGAGGCTCACGCCGGCCACGGCCAGCGTCGTGATGAGGACCGTGCGCGCCCGGCGCACGGCAAGACGGGTGACGTTAACAAACACCTTTCTACCTCCTGGGCCGTCCACGCTCTGATGGCGCGAATGTCCGGCATCGCCCTTCCGGGCGCCTACCCCCTTGCGGCGGTGGCAGTAGTCACAACGCTACCGCTAGTGATTATCGGCCGGGGGCGGAGAAATCTTTAGGGTAATTTTGCGCGGTTTTCGAATCTTTTTGCCGCGGGCTGTCCGGAGGTGAGGCGGAACCAAAAAAGCAGCGGCCCGACCTTCTCAGGTCGGGCCGCTGCCCGGTTTGTCAAACGCTCTGGTTTCGGCGTATAATAGGCCGTGCCGGATCAGGCCGTGGCCCGCGCCACCTTACCCGCTTTCAGGCACTTGGCGCAGACTTTGACGCGCGACGGCGTGCCGCCGACGACGGTCTTCACCGATTGCAGGTTGGGCTTGAACTCGCGCTTGGTGCGCGGCGCGCGCAGGGCCCACGCGCCGGAGTGGCGGTGGCGGATGTTCTGGCCGCTCATCGCGCCCTTTCCGCAGACGGAACACGTATTTGGCATAGTCGGAACTCCTGGTATCGCTGGCTGCTTGGCGCGGGCGTTCCGGCGCCAGACAAGGAAACGCGGCGGTCCCTCCGCAAAGCGGTGTGGCCGCCGCAACACGTTAGTATAGCACGACATGGACGTTTTATCAAGACTGCGGTTCCGGCCGCGGGGTAACCCGCGTCTTCCCGCCGCGGTCGTCGCCGACGATCTCGATCCGCGCGTCGCCGCCGTCGCCCGCGCCGCGCGCCCCGTGACGCCGGACACCCGGCTCGGCGTGGTGGCCGAGATCCTGCGCATGGGGCCGTACCGCGCCGTCCCCGTGGTCGCGAACGAGCGCCTGGTCGGCATGGCGGGAGAGGGCGACGTGCTGGCCGCCCTGCTCGGGACGCCGGACGCCGCCGCGCGCGCCCGCGTCCGCGAACTGCCGGTCCGGGCCGTCATGGCCGCGCCCGCCCCGTACGCCACGCCCGGCATGCGCGTGTCCGACGTCATCCTGCTGTTCGACGACGCGCGCCTGGACGTCCTGCCCGTGATCGACGCGCACGGCGTCTATCTGGGCCTGATCGCCCGCTCCGACCTGGTACAGGACCTGGTCCGCCCGTTCCGCCCGCCCACGGTGGGGGGCATGGCGACCCCGCTGGGCGTGTACCTGACGACGGGCGCGGTCTCGGGCGGCGCGGGCACGTCCGCCCTGCTCCTGCTGGGCCTGGTGATGTTCCTGGTGCACCTGCTGGCGGTGGGCGTCGCCCAGGCCGGGCAGAACTGGCTCGCCGGCGCCTTCGGCCCGCAGATCTCCGCGCTGCCGTTCGCCTTCCGGGTGGCGATGGACAACCTTTTCGTTTTCGTCGTACAGTTCGCCCTGCTCCTGACGCTGCTGCGCCTGTCCCCGATCGCCGGCTACCACGCCGCCGAACACCAGGTCGTGCACGCCATGGAGCGGGCCGAGCCGCTGCTGCTGGACACGGTGCGCGCGATGCCGCGCGTCCACCCCCGCTGCGGCACGAACCTGGTCGCGGGCATGCTCATCCTGCTCGGGGGTGGCGGCCTGCTCTCGCTGTTTCTGGACGAATGGGCGTACGGCGTGGCCTTCATAGCCGCCATCACCTACTGGCGCACGGTCGGCGGCTGGCTCCAGCAGCACTTCACCACCCGGCCCGCCACGGACGCGCAGCTCGAAAGCGGCATCCGCGCCGCCCGCGAGCTTCTGGAGCACCACGGCCGCGCCCCGTACTCCCCGGCGCGCCCCCTGGCCCGCCTGTGGCGCATGGGCTTCCTCCAGATACTGGGCGGCTTCGCGGCCGGCTACGTCCTGCTGCTCCTGCTGCTGTACCTGTCGCCGGGCCTGCGGGCCGCCGCCGGCCCCTGGCTCGAATCGGTCGTGGCCTTTTGAACACGCCACACCCGCGCCCGGGCGAGGATCGGCCTGCCGCGAGTGAAGAAGACGGACGAGTATGATCAAGCAACAGTTGATTCGCGTAACGGTGGAAGCGGTGCAGGCGTGCCGCGCGGCGGGGGTGTTGGCCCTGCCGGAGGAGGCGCCGCTGCCCCCGGTCGAGATCGACGCGCCGCGCGACCCGCGGTTCGGCGACTACGCGACCAACGTGGCGATGCTGCTCGCACCGCTCATTAAGACGCCGCCGCGGCAGGTGGCCGAAAGCATCGTGCGCAGCCTCCGCATCGAGGACGGCAGCCCGATCCGGTCGGCGGAGGTGGCCGGGCCCGGCTTCATCAATTTCCGCCTCGACCCCGGCTTTCTGGGGGCGGCCCTGCGCGAGATGGTGCGACAGGGCGAGGATTTCGGCCGCTCGAACGTCGGGCGCGGCGAGCGCGTGCTGGTCGAGTTCGTGTCCGCGAACCCGAACGGGCCGATCACGGTCGCGCACGGGCGCGGCGGGGCGGTGGGCGACGCCGTGGCTTCGCTGCACGACTGGACCGGCTACCGCGCGCTCCGCGAGTTCTACATCAACGACGCCACCAATTCGCTCCAGATGCAGACGTTCGCCCGCTCGGTCTTCGCCCGCTACCGGCAGCTCCTCGGCCACGACGACCGGGTGCCCGAGGACGGCTACCCCGGCGAATACCTGATCGACATCGCGCGCGCCATCCTGGAGCGCGATGGCGCCCGGTACGAGAACCTGCCGCCCGACGAGGCCGTCCCGCTTTTCCAGGACCTCGCCACGCACGGGATGCAGGCCCAGCAGGAGGCGGCCCTGGGCGCGTTCGGCATCGTGTTCGACACCTGGTACAGCGAAAAGACGCTCCACGCCGCGGGCGCCGTCGAGGCGACGCTGGCGGAACTCCAGCAGCGCGGCCACGCCTACGAGCAGGCCGGCGCGCTGTGGCTGCGTTCGACGGCCTTCGGCGACGACAAGGACCGCGTCCTCGTGCGCGCCGACGGCTCGGCCACCTATATCGCCGGGGACCTGGCCTACCACCGGACCAAGCTCGAACGTGCCGACCGGCTGATCAACGTCTGGGGCGCCGACCACCACGGCTACGTCGGCCGCACCAAGGCCGGGCTGGCCGCCCTGGGCTTCGATTCTGACCGATTGGATATCCTCATCTACCAGCTCGTGCGCCTCCTCAAAGACGGCCAGGAATTCAAGGTCGGGAAGCGCGCCGGCAACATCGTGACGCTGGAGGAGCTGCTGGAGGAGGTGGGAAAGGACGCCGCCCGCTTCTTCTTCCTGATGCGCTCCGCCGACACGCCGCTCGACTTCGACATGGACCTGGCGAAGCGGCAGGAGAAGGACAACCCGGTCTACTACGCCCAGTACGCGCACGCCCGGTGCTGCTCGGTGGTCGCCCGGGCGCGGGAGGCCGGCGTGACCGTTCCCGGCGGGGACACGCCCGACACGGACCTGACCCTGCTCACGCGGCCCGAAGAGATCGCCCTCATCAAGAAGCTGGCCGACCTCCCCGAAGAGGTGCGGCAGGCCGCCGCCGGCTGCACGCCGCACCGCATCCCGCGCTACGTGCTGGATCTGGCCGCCCTGTTCCACGGCTATTACGACCAGGGCAACCGCGACGCCGCACTGCGCTTCGTCCGCCCCGACGACCCGTCGCTCACCCGGGCCCGCCTGCTCCTCGTCCTGGGCGTCCGCACCGTGCTGGCGAACGCCCTGACCGTGCTCGGCGTTTCCGCGCCCGAGCGGATGACGCGCGATGACGAGTAGCGGCCCCCCTGACCCCCCATCCCCCTTCCCGCGGCGGGAAGGGGGAGCCGGCCGCCAAATCAAGTGCCTCTGGGCGCGAAGCCGCAGCCGGCCGCCGTTCCAGGCACCCCCTTCCCGCGGCGGGGAGGGGGGGGGGGGGTTAGGGGG
>CADCTO010000104.1 GCA_902805585.1 uncultured Armatimonadota bacterium
CGCCCCCCGCTCCGCCGCCGGCGCCGCTCACGACTGCCGTGAACAGCAGCACGCTCTGGACCGGGCCGGGCGCCGTCTTGCCGCCGCGCGACTGCGCGCCCGCCGCGGTCGGCAGCAGCACAAAGACCCCGGCGACGGCCGCCAGCGGGCCCAACCAGCGGCGACCGGGTTTAATAAGCGGGTTCATGCAAATAGATGTCCTTCCATCAGATCCCTTTAACGGGCGGCGCGGCGCCTTCCGGACAACGCGCCGCCCGTGTCTCTTGTTGGCCTTAGCGTACGAGCAGCACCGGCACCCGCTGCTTCACCACCTCGCCGGCGTCGCCGCGCGCGGTGATCTCGACGAGATACGGGCCAGCGGGGAGCGCCGCGCCCTTGTCGTCCCGCTCGTCCCAGTGCAGCGAGTTGTTGCCGGAATCGGCGGCGCGGCCGTTGGCCAGGCTGCGGGCCATCTTGCCGCCCAGCGTCAGCACGCGCCCCGACACGCTGGCCGAGGCGGTCAGGTCGAACGAGATGCTGTAACCGGCGGAGCGGGAGCGGATGGGCCGCAGGTTGCTGATCGCCAGGGCGCGCGTCGGCGTGAGGTCGGCCGTGACACGGAACCGGTGCACCGTGTTGCTGGTCGCGTTGACCGTGAGCGACGACGAGCGGCGCAGGTCGACGGAGCGGCCCGTTTCCAGATCGGTGAGCTTCAGGCGGACGCGCCGCGGCAGCGTCGCCGTGTTGGGCCAGGACAGCGTGATCTTCCCGTCCTGGTCGGAGAGCGCTTCCACCTCCCAGGATTTCGTCCCGCCGGGCGCCTGCAGGTCTTGCGCGAAGCGCGTCCCCGCGCCGGCCCGCGCGATCCCCAGGTACACGTAGTCCCGGAACGGCGGCGGCTTGGGCAGGTCCCGCGCGTCGTCGCCGTTCTTCGCGCTGCGCGACACGCCGACCAGCGCGGCGTTGTCCTCGCGCCCGTTCTGGGTCCGCGCCACCAACTGCAGCTTCCACTCCTCGGTGGTCGGCCGGGCCAGCAGCGCCGAGCGGTTGGCCATGGCCCCCTGCGTCTTCTTCCTCCCCTGGATCTGGGCGTTCCCGGCCGCGCCGGTCGGCACGGCGCCGAGCACCTCGGAGCCGATCTGGGCCGGCGGCAGGTAGATCAGGATCGCGTCCGTGTTGGAGTAGAACCAGTAGCCGACCCAGGGGCGCAGCACGTCGCTCTCCGTGTTGATGAAGTCGTACAGGCCGTTCTGCGCGCCGCGGTAGAAGAACAGCGCGCCGCGCACCAGGCCCGCCGCCTCCGCGTCCGCGATGGAAAACGACTGGAGGTTCGGGTTGTTTTCCAGCGGCGTGAACCGCAGGAAGCCCCGCGGGATGTCGTAGACGTAGGGGTTGCCGATCAGGTTCCAGCCGCGGGACAGCCGGACCTGCCGCTGCTCTCCGCTGGAGAACGAGGGCGCCTGGTTGGCGACCGGGACGGCCCCCTTGAGGAAGACGGTCCGGTCGAAGTTGGGCCGGTAGAAGTAGGCGATACCGGGCTTCAGCGTCTCGGCGCGCCGGTACCCGCCGAACCCGTTGGACGACAGCGGGTCGTTGATCAGCTCGAAGACCGGCGCCGGATCGGCCTCGGCCGGCGCCCGCGCCCCGTTGACGATGGTCAGCGGGTCGCTGTTGTTCGAAAGCGCCGGGTCGAACTCGAACGGGAACGACAGGAGCTGCCAGTCCGAGGTGGTCACGCTCTTCAGCGGCATCGCGGGCACGTTGACGATGCGGGTGACGGTCCTACCCGTCAGCGGCGGCGCGGAAGCGGTCACCTGGTACGCGAGCGGGCCGTACGCCAGCCCGTTGGGGCGCACGCTCCAGTTGACGGTCCCCTCCTGGTCCGCCCGCAGCGTACCGATCGGCTTGGTAGAGGCGTTGTTCTGGACGTCCGGGGTCAGTTCCAGACCCTCGGGCAGCGTCAGGCTCATCGTGACGTTGTTCAGCACGACCTCTTCCGTCGGGGCGGTGCTGGACTGGCTGTAGACGCCGCCGTAGATCGTGAACGGCTGGGGCGTCAGGAAGTTCCGGCCCGCATCCTGGCCCGGGTTCGTCGGGATCGGCTCGGCGCCGGAGTTGAACGTGTTGTACTTGAGCGTCTCCTCCGCCTCGGTCCCCACCACATAGTCGGGCGAGGGGTTCTCGGTCGCGGAGCCGTTGCCGAAGTACACGACCAGCCGGCGCGTCCCGTTCGGCGGGATGGACTGCGGCTCCCAATAGATAGCGACGCCGGCGCCGACCCGGCTGCCCGTGAAGTCGGGGAACGCGTTGAGGGCGACGTCCGGCGGGACGTAGCCGTTAGGACGCCCCCCGTAATACGCGTTGATGGCGGTGACCAGGACCTGGTCCGGCGGGGTCACGACTTCATAGCCCCGGAACACGAACCGCGGCCGGTAGATCGGGTTCGCGCGCTGTTCGGCCAGATCCAGCACGTCCGGGATGCTGTTGCCGCGAAGGCGCGTCGGCCGCGTCGTCGCGCCGCGCACGGGATCGAGGAAGTACGGGATCTCCTGATTCGTGACGTACTGGAGGCCGACGGAGTGCGCCTGGGTGTCCGTGTTGGTGATCGTCCACTCGAGCCGCGCCAGCGAGCGGCGGAGCCGGATGGACTGCTGGACCCGGATGTTGTTCGCGGCCTGATAGAACGTGAACAGCTCCGCCCCGCGGAGCTGGGAGAACGTGTAGTTGCCGGTGTCGAGGCCCAGGGTCTGGTTCGTGCCGACGGCGCCGGGGGCCGGCGGGTCGATGTTGACGGCCACGTACCCCGTCATCTGGAAGGTGCCGTTGGCGGCCCAGTCGGAAGCCAGCGGGAACATCTCGCCCTGGTCGTTGAAGGCTCCGCCGCCGCCGTTCAGCCCGAGCAGGTTGTCGCTCGGCGTCCGCAGGCTGCCTTCCACGTTGCCGATGCTGAGTGCGCCCGGGATCCGGTACGTGATGGTCACGTCGCGGTTGTACTTGACCGCAAGGTTTGCCGAACCCGCTTCCCCCAGGACCGCCCCGATGTACTCGTTCTTGACGTAGGAGAAAGAGGTGGGCCGGGTGTCGATGAAGTCCTTGGTCAGGTCCGGGTCGAAGGTGCCGTCGTCCCGGCGGTTGCGGATCGCGTCGTATCCGAACGCGAACAGGACGCCGTTGGCCGTGATCTGGGTCGCGCCCGTCGTGTCCGCGTGGGCGGGGCGGGGCGCGGCGAACGCGGCCAGCGCGGCGATGCCCGCGCCGGCCAGAAGCAGCCCCGGCTTCCAGACCGAACCGCGGGGCCGCGGGTTATGTGTAACGAAGGTCGCCATTGCTAATGCCTTCCTCAAAGATCGAATCGATATACCATTCGCGGCGGGAGGCGCGCGGCGCCTCCCGCCTCAGTTGTCGCCGTTTAGCGCAGCAGCATGATCGGCTGCTTGACGCGCGCGGTCTGCCCGTCGGGGCCGCGCGCCGTCACCTCCACCAGGTAGGGCCCGGGGGGAGCGACGGCATCCTTTTCGTCCCGGCCGCTCCAGCGCAGAACCGCCTCGGCCCCGGTGGAGGCGCGGCCGTCACCGGACAGGCGGGCCAGGGGCTTGCCGCCCAGCGTCAGGATGCGGCCGGTCACGTCGGCGTCCTGGTTCAGGGTGAAGCGGACCGAGACGCCCGCGACCGCGCGGCCGGAGGTCGTGCGCAGCCCCGCGATCGCGAGCGGCCCTCCCGAGGGCTGCGAATCCATGGTCAGCGTGAACCGGCGCGTCTCGCCCGCCTCGCCGGACTTGTAGGCGTACGAAGAGCGCGAGCGCAGGGCGATCTTCTTTCCGGTGACCGTGTCCGTCAGCGTCAGCCGGGCGCGGCGGGGCAGGCCCGCCAGCCCTTCCCACGACAGGGTCACGTCCGCGTTGTCCCGGTCCGTCGTGACGGCCACCGCCCATTCTTCTTTCTTCGACCCGGCGGGCCGCATGTCGTAGGCGAAGGGGTTCGCCCGGGCGTCGCTCTTGGTGGCCGCCGGGAGGAAGCGGACGTACGCGTGTCCCGCGCCCGACGGCGGCTTGGCGACGTCGAAGCGGTCCTCGCCCGCGTCCGCCCCGAGGACCTGACCGAAGTAGTTCTGGGCGTCCCGGTCGCCGGCCACCGTGGCGATCAGCCGGGCGCGCCAGCCGCCCGCCGCCCCCGGCGCCGGTTCCGCCTTGACCGAGGCCCGGCCGGCGCCGGGCAGGGGCGGGATGATCAGGTCGCAATCCTGGAGGGCGCGCACCCAGTACCCGTTGAACGGCTGCAGGCTCCCGTTCGGGGCGAAGGAGAAGACGTAGCCTCCGGCGGCGTAGCCGACCAGCACGTTCTTGATGATACCCTTGTCGGCGGCCTCCTGGACCGTGTAGACCGACTGCCCCTGGCGCACCGAAACGGCGCTCCAGTCGACGACGTACGGGAACGGGTCGCCGATCATGTTCCAGCCGGCCGGGTTGATCAGCTGGCCGTTGGGCCCGACCTTCTCCGCGACGAGGCGGATGCCGACCGGAGTCGTGACCTGCTGCCCCGTTATGTTCAGCGTGGGGCTGCTGTCCAGATCCAGCCAGAAGCCCAGGCCGACGGGCGCGATGTCCCGGCCCGGGTTCGCGGTGTCATAACTGATCGACGTGTTGTTCACGCCGACGGGCCGGAACGAAGCCTGGGAGTCCTGAGGCACCCCGGTCGAGGAGTACGACGCGTAGCCGGCGGTCAGCGGGTCCCACCGCCGCAGAAGGAAGGACGCGTCGGTGCCGAACAGGCTGACCTCGCGCCCGCCGAACTGGTCCTGGACCACGAAGGGCACCGCGAACATGGTGCGGCCGACGGGCTGGGTCCGCGAGGTGACCGTCAGGAACGCGCTCTCGCTGTCCGGTATCACGCTCTGCAGCGTGACCTCCACGGTATAGCGCCCCTCGGTCAGCGTCTGCTCGGGGAAGGTGATATCGATGGGCGTCACGCTGTCGGGGATCTCCGCGCCGGTCCGGGTCAGCGTGATGGGGTTCCCCCCGGCCGCGTTGATCGGCCGGATGGTGACCGTGATGATGTCGTTGTCGTCCAGGCGGTCCGCGTTCCGGATGCGCACGGTGACGGTGACTTTACGGATCATCGTGACCGTCTGGTCGGAGGGCGCTACCAGATCGATGCCGGGGCGCGTGGCCCGGTCCAGAGCGGCGGCCACGTCCAGCAGGCCGGCGCCGTACTTGTTGCCGCCGCTGAAGTTGGGCGTGTCGTCGGGCAGCGGCTGTGCCGTCACCTGGAGGATGAACCGGATCTCGAACGGGTCGTTGACGCCGGCCGCCTTCAGCAAGGCGGCAGCGCCCGCCACGTGCGGGGCCGCCATCGAGGTGCCGGAGATCCCGCGGTACCCGTTCTGGTACGGGGCGGGCGCCGGCAGGTCCAGGCCGAAGGGCCAGGTCGAAACGACCTCCTCGCTCGTCGGCCCCCCGCCGCCCGGGGCGGCGATGGCGACGCTGCCCGAGAAGTTGGAATAGACGGCCAGCTTCCGGGTGTTATCGACGGCGCTCACCTTGATCGCGCCGAAGTTGTCAGCGGGCGAGACGGGAAAGCCGCTGGCTTCGTTGCCCGCCGCGGCGACGACCACGATCCCGGCCGCGAGGGCGTCCTGGATGGGTTCGTCCCAGAGCGTGGTGAGGAAACCGCCGAGGCTCAAGTTGATGACGTCCACGCGCTGGATTACGGCGTAGTTGAACCCGGAGATGATGGTGGAAGTGGGAGCGCCCTCATCGCCGGTGAAGACGCGGACCGGCAGGATCCGCACGTCCACGCCGGCACGTTCCCATCCGGCGACGCTGGCGACGCCGGTGCCGTTGTTCGTGGACGCCGCGATGGTGCCGGCGACATGGGTCCCGTGCCCGTTAAGGTCCGAGACGTCGTTCGGATCGAACGAAGAAAAGTTGCGGCCGCGCGGGTCGATCTGCCCGGCGAGATCCGGGTGGTTCGTGTCGATCCCCGTGTCCACCACGGCGACGACGACGGGGCGCGTACCCCGCTGCAACGCCCAGGCCCGCGGCATGTTGATCATGCTCAGGTGCCAGTTCTGGAGGCTCAGCAGCGGGTCGTTCGGCGTGAGCGTGGCCGGTGGCGGCGTGGTCTGCTGCGTCGGGTACAGGAGCCAGTTCGGCTCCGCCAGTGCCCCGGGCACGGCCTTGAGCTGCGCCACCGCGGTCTGCACCTCGGGGGTGACCGCACTGGACCGCTTCACCGAGGCGACCCCGCTGGTCGTCTTGGTCTCGAGCAGGTAGTAGCCCGGCGAAAACGCGATCGCCTCGACCAAGCGGCAGCCGGCCGCCTCCGCCATGGCCCGCGCCTGGTCTTCGCCCGCCCCCTTCGGGACCCGCAGGACGATCTGTCCCGGCACGGCCTTGGGCGCCCCGCCGCTCTGGGCCCGCGCCACCAGCGCGAAAACGAGCAACACGCAGAGGAGACCCGACGAAAGTGCGGCTCGATGTAGCTTTCTCATTATGTTTCACCAAGACGTCCCCGGCACGGCAGGACGGCGCGAACGGGAACGGAAAGACCGATAAGATGAATTGCCAGGGGGAGGCCGGCGGGAAGCCGGCCTCCGAAGCGTGACGTGACTTCTACGGCGGCGGCGGCGGCCCGACCACGACCGTGAAGCTCCGGTTGTCCGAGTAGATGAAGTTGTCGCCGTTGGGCGTGCCCACCCGCCGGGCTTCCAGGGGGCCGGGTCTGTCCACGCTGTTGCGGCTGCCGATACGGAAGTACAACTGCTGCGCGTTCCCGAACCTGCCCCGCAGATCGAAGACACCGGTCTGGATGGGCGCGGACGTGAACTGCGTGGCGAACGGTCCCAGCGTCTGCTTGTTTTCGAAGTTCGGACTGGTCGCCAGTTCGATGATGTACTCGTTGGCGCCCTGGGGCGTGCGCAGCGTGAACCGCACGTTGCCCAGGTTGATCTCGGACGTCGGCGAGATGGCCTCGGGGCGCGCGGTCGGCGTCGCGAGCGCGCCGGTCTCGCCCACGGGCGTCAGGCGGTACAGCGTCTCTTCCTCGTCGCCGCCGCTGATGTTCACCTGCGTGTACAGCACCGAGACGGCGTAGCGGTGCGACACCCCCACCTGCATCCCGGAAGCGGCCGCCGTGATCTCTTCGAGGTCGGTGGGGCGGCCTTCCGTAACGACCGGCACCTGGTACGTGAACGCGCCGGCCAGCGTCGGCGTGTCCACGAACGTGGACTGCCCCCGGCCCAGGACGGCGATCCTGGTGTTGTCCCGGAACAGCTGGTACTCCATGACGTTCTGGGTCGGGACGTCCCGGGCCTGCTGGAAGTCGACCTGGACGCGGGCCGCGGTCGGGTCCAGCGGGTTCAGCACGGACGGATCGGCGAAGGCGCGAGCGGTGACCCGTGCGCCCACGGCGTCGGTCGAGGACTTGGACCGGAACAGGAGGGCGGCGAGCAGGACGGCGGCGGCGACGCCCAGGATCGTCCCGATGGCGCTCCTCTGGCGGCGGCGCTGCGGCGTGTATTCGCGCTCGGTCACCGCGGTGCGCTGGATCTCGCCCTGCGCGTTGACGCTGTAGCCGGGCAGCGCGAAGATGGCGCGGGCGCGGTCTTCGGGCCGGATGCCTTTGCCCTGGTCCACGATGGCGGCGACCGAATCCGTGGAGCCCACCTGCGTCACGCGGATCTTGCCGATCCGGTCCGTGCCGCGGATGACGATCATCTCAAGGCCCGTGGTGATGCCGTCGCGCCCGCCCCGGTTCAGGATGACCTCGGCCTGGTCGCGCGTGTTCAGGACCGTCGCTTCCGGCAGGGTGTAGTTGTTGACGGTCTGGACCGCGTTGAAGGCGGCGTTCGAGATCGCCTGGTTGATGAGCGTGTCGTCGTCGGGCTGGAACCCGGCGGCCGGCGCGGGCGAGATGCCGCTCTGGATCGCGCCGTTGGCGAGCTCGCCCGACACCACGTCGGTCAGCCGCACCGACAGCGTGACGCGCGCGCGGCGCGGGTTCTCGACGAAACTGATGTTCGTGATGTCGCCGGTGGCGACGAAATCGACGCCCAGCGCCTGCCCCAGCTTGCGCTGGCCGATGTTGTCCAGGGGCAGGGTCAGCCCCAGGTCCTGGATCTGCTGTGCGAGCTGCGAGCGCGGGGTCACGTCGAAGCGCCCGGTCCGCGTCATCTCCACGACCACGGCGTCGGTCGCCTGGCGGCCGAGGATGCCGCCCGCCCGCGGCCCGGTCAGGCTGCCGAAGTCCAGAACGGCCACCTGCGGGATGCGGGTGAGCTGCGCCTGTGAGGGGCGCGGCGACAGGGCCAGTGTCAGCAGCGGCAGCAGGAGCGTCGTCACCAGCGTCCAGCTGATACGCCGCGCCCAAGCCCCCTGCATCAATTCATTCAACGCTTGAGTCCTCCGTCTACAGAGTGGTCGGGGAGCCTGCCCGGGCAGGCTCCCCCCTTGTGCGTCTCGCTATCCGTCCGTCGTCTTCGGGCGCCGCACGCGGCCCTTACTGGATGATCTGGATCGGCCTCTGCACCCGGACCACGTTCCCGTCCGCGTCACGGGCCGTCAGGTTCAGGATGTAGGGACCGACCGGGAGCACGGCCCCGTTGGAGGCGCGGCCGTCCCAGTTCAGGGCGCCCTCTTCGATCGCGAGCGCTCGGGTCTGGATGCGCCGGACCGATTTTCCGGTCAGGGTCTGGATGTCGGCCTGCACGTCGGCCTCGCGGGTCGCCGTGAAGGCGAACCGGTAGC
Organism: uncultured Armatimonadota bacterium; assembly: GCA_902805585.1. Taxonomy (GTDB): domain Bacteria; phylum Armatimonadota; class Armatimonadia; order Armatimonadales; family Armatimonadaceae; genus CADCTO01. Next base: position 8,724 of record CADCTO010000104.1, read on the forward strand.
CGCCGCTGCGCCCCCGCGTCGTGCGGATGTTCACCAGGGCCAGGGCCCGTGATGCGGGCGGCGCGACCTCGATCTTGAACGTGCGGGCTTCGGCCCCGCCCGGCGAGAACCGGTAGGAGGACGCCGACCGCATCGCCACCCGCCGCCCGCTCGCCACGTCGACCAGGACGGGGCTGACGTTGCGCGGGACGCGCGCCACGTTCGGCCAGAACAGCGTCACGTCGCCGCTGCCGCCCGCCTGGACGGTGAACTCCCAGGTCTTGGGCGTCGCGTCCGCCTGCCGGATGTCGTCCGTCAGCGGCAGGGCGCCGCGCCCGGCCTCGCCCCCCGGCCCGCGCAGGGCCACGTACAGGGACGGGGTGTCGCGGATCATCGGCGGCTTCTCGTTGTCGAAGGCGTTGTCGAACCCGTCCTTGGCGGTGGGCGCCACGCCGACGGAGTTGTCGGTGTCCTGCAGGTCGCCCTGCCGCGCGGCGATCTGGAGCCGCCAGTCGCTGACGCCGGTGCCGCCGATGGCGCGGAAGCGGGTCGTCTCGGCCTGCTTGACCGTGATCGTCTGGTTGGCGGCCATGCGCGTCTGGCGGCTCGGCGCCGTCAGCCGGAGCGTGACGGCCTGGTTGGCCCGGATCCAGTAGCCCAGCCACGGCTGAAGGACCGTCGACTGGACGTACTGCGAGCCCGCGTTCGAGCCGGTGAAGGCGAAGACCGACCGGCGGATCAGCCCGGCGTTGACGGCGTCGCCGAAACTGAACGACTGTCCGGTGGCGTTGACCACCGTCGCCTGGGCGTTCAGGTCGATGTTGCCCACGGTCGGCTCGAACGGGTTGCCGATCAGGTTCCAGGTGGCCTGGAGCGGGATGTCGAACGACTGGCCGAACGTGGCCCGCGTGCCGCCCTGTACCTGGACCGTGGCCGTGCCGGTGAAGCGGACGAAGTAGCCCTTGCCCACCTGGAAGCGCAGGTTCGGGTTCTCGCCCGGGAAGATGACGTAGTCCGTCCCCGTCCATTCGGCGACCCTGAACGCGCTGTACTGGGGCGAGCCCGACGGGAGCGAGAACACGTCGCGCGGGTCGGTGTTCGAGTAGTCCAGCGGCGTCGAGATCAGCTGCAGGCCCGCGCCGTACAGCTTCAGCGGCACCAGCCGGAAGTTGATGTTGCGGCTCTCGTTGCCGGAGGTCACGTTGACCGCGATCTGCACGGGGTCGGACGACAGCCCGCCCTTGCTCACGCGGACCACGTACTGACCGACCGGCAGGTTGCTGAACAGGTAGTTGTACCGGTAGCCGTCCGCGGCCACCAGGGTGCCCACGGTCTGCCCCGACTGCACCAGGTTGCCGCCCTGGTACAGCTCGACGGTCGCCCCGGTGACCGTGCTGTTGTCGCCGGAGTTGATCACCAGGCCGGAGATCGAGCCCGGCGGCAGGAGCTGCAGGAAGATGTCGCCTTCGGGCGACGTGATCGGCGCGTTCCCGACCGTCAGGTCCTTGGAACCGTCCCGGTAGCCCACGTACGACGCCGTGATGGTCACGATGCCTTCCGTGATCGCGTTGAAGCGGTAGTTCCCCTGCTCGTCCGAAGTGGTGCGCGCGATCTCCACCCCGCCGCGCGTCGCGACGACCGTCGCCCCGGCCAGCGGCACCTGGGTGGTGCCGTCGAGCTGGAGGCCGATCACCCGGCCGCTGACCGGCTGGGGCCGGCCGCTCAGGATGAAGTCGATGCGAACCGTCTCGCCCGAGCGGATCTCGACCAGGCCGTTGACGATGTTGACCTGGCCCGGCCCGGTGCCCGGCGTGATGCGGATGTCGGTCTGCGCCGGGTCGGTCACGACGACCGTCGAGAACTGCGAATTGTAGTTCGCGTTGTAACGTGGGTCGTTGGGCCCGATGTCCTCGGCCCCGTCGCCGTCGAAGTCGTTGCTCGGGTTGGCGACAATCTGGTAGAAGCCGACCGCGATGCCCGGGATGTTGTACGACCCGTCCGCACCCGACACGCCGCGCGCTACGGTGAAGGTGCCGTCGGCGTTCTGCGCCCGGGCC
>CADCTO010000105.1 GCA_902805585.1 uncultured Armatimonadota bacterium
CGGGAGGGAGCGGCGGAAGGGATGCCGGAACCCGGACCAATCGCCCCCGGGCGCAGCCGCAGTCGGGCCGTGCCCCAGGCACCCCTCTCCCCCCGGCGAAAGCCGGAAGCCGGGGGAGAGGGGCAGGGGGTGAGGGCTCACCGGGAGAGGGGAAGGCGGTGAGGGACGCTTCGCCAGCAGGTATACTGTCGTCACAGTATTTCTACTTACGGAGAATGGATAGGACGCCGATGTACCAGGACGAACGGTTACACACGCTCGGGTTTCTCGAATGGGCGGGGGAGGTGGCGGGCCGCGCGGCCTTCGGGCCGAATAACGCGGCGGGCCGCCCTCCGACGCCCCCGAACACGCCCGAGCCGATCCAGGTCACCCGCCTGACGGACCGCCTCCACCTGCTCACGGGCGCAGGCGGCAACATAGCGGTGTTCGCCGCCGATGGCGGGACCTTGATGGTCGACAGCGGGCTTGCGCCGCGCGCGGCGGACGTGGCCAAGGCCGTCGCGGGCGTCCGCAGCCAGCGCGTCGTCACCTTGATCAACACCCACTGGCATGGCGACCACACCGGCGGCAACGAGCGCTTCGGCAATGCGGGCGCCCGCATCGTCGCCCACGAGAACACGCGCCGCCGCCTGAGTCGGGAGCAGTTCCAGGAGGCGTTCAACCGCCGGGTGCCGCCCGCGCCCCGGGCCGCCCTGCCGACCGTGACCTTCCCGTCCGCCCGGACGCTGCGCTACGGGGGCGAGGAACTGCGCCTGTTCCACGTCGCGCCTGCGCACACCGACACCGACGTCGCGATCTTCTTCCCCAGGGCGAATGTGCTCCACACCGGCGACCTGTTCTTCAACGGCTTCTACCCCTTCATCGACTACTCGACCGGCGGCTGGCTCGGCGGCATGGTGGCGGCGGCGGACCGACTGCTGGCGACCGCGGGCGCGAACACCAAGATCATCCCCGGCCACGGCCCGCTCGCGACGCGCGCCGACCTGCGGGTCTACCGGTCGATGCTCGCCACCGTCCTCGGCCGGCTGGAACCGATGGCGCGGGCGAATAAGACGGTGGACGAAGTGGTCGCCGTCAGGCCCACCGCGGACCTGGACGCGCGCTGGGGCAAGGGTTTCATGCAGCCCGAGCAGTTCGTGCGCATCGCCTACACCGGGATCGTGCGCCATAGGGCGGCGGCTCGCAAATCAGGAGCGTGATGGGGATGCAGTCACGACCACTGGGCACGCGCGGGCTCACGGTCTCCGCGCTGGGGCTGGGGTGCATGGGCATGTCCGAATTCTACGGCGCGGCCGACGAGGCCGAGTCCGTCGCCACGATCCACCGCGCCCTGGACCTGGGCATCGACTTCTTCGATACCGCCGACATGTACGGCGTGGGGCACAACGAGCGGCTGGTCGGCCGCGCCCTGCGGGACCGGCGCGAGCGTGCGGTCATCGCCACGAAGTTCGGCATCGTGCGCGACCCCGATGATCCCGGGAAGCGCAGCATCAGCGGGAAGCCGGACTACGTGCGCGCGGCCTGCGACGCGAGCCTGCAGCGGCTCGGCGTGGACCACATCGACCTGTACTACCAGCACCGCGTCGACCCCCACACGCCCGTCGAGGAGACCCTCGGCGCCATGGCAGAACTGGTCCAAGCGGGGAAGGTCCGGTACCTGGGCCTGTCCGAAGCGGGACCGAAGACGCTGCGCCGCGCCCACGCAATCCACCCTATCGCCGCTCTGCAGACCGAATACTCGCTGTGGAGTCGCGACCCGGAGGACGAGGTCCTGCCGACGTGCCGCGAGTTGGGCATCGGCTTCGTCGCCTACAGCCCGCTCGGACGGGGCTTCCTGACCGGGCAGATCAAGACGTTCGACGATCTGGCGCCCGATGATTTCCGGCGCAGTTCACCCCGCTACCAGGGCGAAAATTTCGCCCGCAACCTCGACCTCGTCGGCCGCATCGAGGAGATCGCCCGCGAAAAGAACTGCACGCCCGCGCAGCTCGCCCTCGCCTGGGTCCTGGCCCAAGGCGACGACATCGTGCCCATCCCCGGCACCAAGCGCCGTGCCTACCTTGAAGAGAACGTCCGGTCGCTGGACCTCACGCTCACCCCCGACGACCTCCGGCGGATCGTAGCAGCGGCCCCACGGGGCGCGGTCTCCGGTGGGCGCTACAACGAACAGATGGCCGCCTTGATCACCGAGTAGGCAATGATGGCGTAGAATATGGAGCGGAGGAGCGGTTGACGGACATTCCGAGCGGGTGCTGCCACTTGTACGACAGCGCGATCACGGAGGTCCGCCGCGGGGGCAGTTGGAGTGCGTCGGGCGAGGGTGGAGGGTTCATGTTCTCGGGCCTTCGCCCGGCGTGCGACGTAGATTACCGCCTCGCGTTGCCGTGCAACCGGTCGGTCGTGTGGCGGCTAGAGGCCCCCGTGACGGAAGAACAGCGGGGCGAAGTCGGCCCGGAAGAGTTGGCCCACCTCTCGGCCAGGTTCAGCCGGTACGCCGTGCTCGGCCCCAAGTGGCGTACGTTCGTCGCCCGCCGCCGTACCGGTGACTCCATTTGGCGGTTCATG
>CADCTO010000106.1 GCA_902805585.1 uncultured Armatimonadota bacterium
GCACTTTGTCCAGGCTATACGAGATGCCGTGGCTGTGGTTGTTGGCGGGCGACCAGAAGCGGACGATCGGCGGCGTGGCTTTGTCGGGCGACAGCCCCGAACTGTTCTCGTAATCGATGACGCAGCTGCCCGACTGCACGCCGCTGCCCAGCTCCTCCTCCCAGAAGGCCACGCCCAGTTCCGTCCAGTGGATCAGATCGCGGCTCACCGCATGGATCCAGCATTTGTGCCAGCGCTGGGCGAACAGATGGTATTCACCCTCGTAATACACGAGGCCGTTGAGATCGTTCATCCACCCTTCCTGCAGGGGGCCGGGATTGAGCCGGTCGGTCGTCCACTGGCGCGCGGTGAAATGGAACTGCGGCCGGTGGGGCTCTTCGTACAGCGGCCCGGTGACGACGGGATGCCGCTCCGGCGTGTCGGTCTGGACGATCTGATCCACGTTGATATGCCCCCAATCTCCGCTTGCCTCATCCACGAGCTGCACCTGCGCTCGTTTCCCCGACCAGCGACCGACATCCCAGCTCACGGCCACCAGTCTATCGCTGTTCCAGCCGGTGGCGCTGCGCACGATCTTGCCGTCGACCAGCAGATTCAGGCAGGTGAAATGCTGGTAGGCGCCGCCGCCGATGCGGAACGCGATGTAGCGCCGCTTGATGGCGAAGGCGGGTGAAAGCAGGGTTCCCTTTGGCCCATCGCCCTCGATCTCGCTGCTGGCGACGCCCTTGCCGCGGTACTCCTCGATTTCCAACCGGACCGGGCTCTGCGCAGGGACCGCAGCCCGCGCAGGGCCCTTCGTAAAGGCTTTCCCCTGGGCTTTCCAGGCACCGTAACCGGCGCCCTCGAAGTCCCCGATGAGGATGTCGCCCCCACCCGCAGCGACGCTGCGGATCAGGTTGGAGCTTGCCGCGAAGACGAACAAAAGGAGCAGAGAGTATCTCATGAAGATGATCATACAGAATGTGCTGGCACACCATAAGCCGTGTGCGACCACACGACGATAAAGCGCACCGGCCGGGGCCGCAGGAGAGCTACAGGCCCCACAAGCGCTGAAGCGGGCGGGGTCAGGCGTAGCGCCGGGTTTTGCCGGCCTTACTCACAGGTCGGCGGCCATGATCACTATAAGAACTGCGCCGTCTGCACGGGAAATGGCCACCAGCTCTCGGAATTCCAGGAACACGCACCCGTTCGCGTGTACGGCGTCGGGCAGATGGCGGAGCTGGTAGCACCCGGCCGACGCGAGCGGCGCGAGTACCGCCGCGTCGACTTGGGCGCGGACCTCCGGCCGTGGCGGGCGGTCAAACAGCCCGTAAAACTCCTCGACCTGCGCGGCCACTCCGTCCGGGCTGACCGGCTCGAACCCGGCTGGGGTGATCGCGTCGAGTTCGTACGGGCCGTGGGCGGAGTCGGAGTCCGGCCACTCGGTGCCCGGCTCCATGTACGTGTCCCACCGGTACTGCGGGTGCCCGATCAGGCCCGCCAGCACGTCGGAGTCGTCCCCGCGGCAGTCCCACCCGAACCGCTTCACGCTGAACCAGCGGTACGAGTCGTCGTCGAAGCCGATGACCGTCTCCCCGACGTATTCGAGCGCGACACCCACCGGACTCCTCCAGGGTTCAACGGCAAGCGTCACCGGCTTTTTCGCGCCGGTGACGAGCGAAGCACGAAACGGCCGGCAACCGCGCCCGGTGCGAGCGGCAGTGGCCAGGCGTGGCCCCCGCCTCACCCCCGCCGGCATCGCCCGCGCGACGGGAGCACGATCGCCGCCAAAGCAGGACAGGAGATCGCCAACGCCGGGCCCCTGCGGATACGGACGAGGCGCGGCCGGTCGCACGGTCTTACGCGGATTTCAGGTGCGCGTCGAACCAGGCCGTGATGCGCCGCTGCCGGTCCAGGCGCAGGTCCGGCGGTCCGCCGCGCGACAGGTCGTGGTTGGCCTCGCCCGGATAGCGCAGGAAGACGACCTTTTTCTTCTGCCGCTTCAGCGCCGCGTACAACTGCTCCGCCTGCTCGATGGGGCAGCGCAGGTCGCCCTCGGCGTGCACGATCAACAGCGGCGTCGTAATGGCGGCGGCATACGTCAGCGGCGAGTTGCGCAGGTACTCCGCCGGGTCGTCCCAGGTGTTGGCGTCGAAGTAGCCCCGGTCGATCCACACGAAGTCGCACGTCCCGGCCATCGAGTGCAGGTTGTACACCCCCCGCTCCGCGACCGCCGCCGCGAACCGGTCCGTGTGCCCCACCATCCACGCGGTCAGGTACCCGCCGTACGAGCCGCCCGCGATTCCCAGCCGTTGAGGGTCCGCCCACCCCTGCGCGATGGCATGATCCACACAGGCCAGTGCGTCCGCGTGCGCCGGCCCACCCCAGTCGCCCCGGATCGCCCCCGTCCATCCTTCGCCGTAGCCCTTCGAGCCGCGCGGGTTCGGGAAGACCACCACGTAGCCCGCCCCCGCGAGCGCCTGGTACTCGTGGAACAGCGCGTGCGCGTACATCAGGTGCGGCCCGCCGTGGATGTACAGGATCGCCGGGCGCGGCGTCGGGTTTTCGCCCCAGTCCGGCGGCA
>CADCTO010000107.1 GCA_902805585.1 uncultured Armatimonadota bacterium
CCCAGTCCGGCGCCACCTCCGCCAGCGGCACGAGCACGAACGCGCGGCGCGCCATCTCGGGGTGGGGGATCACGAGGTCCGGCTCGACGATCTGCAGGCCGCCATACAGCAGGAGGTCCAGATCCAGACTACGCGGCCCCCAGCGCACCGCGCCGCCGCGTACTCGGCCGCGTTCCCGCTCCACCGCAAGGCATGCTTCCAATAACGCGCGCGGCCGGAGCAAAGTTTCGCCCACGGCCACCTGGTTCAGGAACGCGGCCTGCTCGCGAATAGGCCCCACGGGCTCCGTCTCGTACAAGGCTGACACTGCCCGCCACACCACCCCCCGGGCGGCCAGCCCCTCACGTCCCGCCGTCAGGTGCGCCGCCCGGTCGCCGACGTTCGAGCCCAGGGCGATCGCGACGCCTACCCCCTCCATTATACAGGGAACTCGCGGCGTTCGACATCGGCGCTTCCGGCGAGCGGTTTGTCGTCCCGCGCGCGAACGATGCGCCAGGCGCGGGCGGGGAAGGTCTCGGCGCCGACGCGACCGGCGTCGTGGGCGACCATCTGCGGGTGCTCGACAAAAAAGCCCTGTGGTGGCAGGAGCAGGTCGTCGTCTTCGTACGGCGTTCCGCCGCCGTTGATGACGACGCGCGCGCCGTTCGAGTAGCGCGCCTCCTCGACCGCGAAGTCGGGCGTCAGGAACCGGTGTTCCGTCAGGAAGGCCGGGAACGACAGCCGGTGCAGCGGACCGAGCACCGCGTACGTACGCCGGATGTACTCGCGCTCGCCCGAGCTCGGGTCGAAGTAGCGGTGGCGCGCCAGGTAGTAGTGCGGCGGCGAGAGCGAGAGCAGGCAGCGCAGAAAGCGTCCGCTTGCCTGAGGCAGGACGAGGGGGAGCGGGAAGGCGACCACGGAGTCATGGTACACCGCCGCGTAGAGCGGGACCGGGGCCGACCACCACTCGTGGCCGTCCCGCTCCTCCGGGTCGACGAGGACGTGCTCCCACCAGTCACAGACGACCGAGGACCAGTCGCAGCCGGAGCCGGAGCCGAAGACGGCGAATTGCTCGCGGGCGAGCGCGATGCGATCCATGCGCCGGTCCATGTCGTCCCAGCGGGCGCCGTTGCCGTCCGGATCGTCCTCCAGCGCCGACGCCGCTATCTCCGGCACCGCCAGGGCGCCCAGTTCGTACCGGCGCTTGATCTCTTCCAGGGCGCCCGGGCCGGCGTCGCCGCTGAGCGACGCACCGGCCAGAAAGCCGAGCGCACGGATGTCGTCCGACGCCTGCCGCAGCCCGATGTCGCCGCCCGCGCCGACAATTGCCGGGAACGGGCCGCGCGCGCCGCCTTCCGTTTCCCAGCCGTAGAAGACGCACAGGGCGCGCTCGACCCCCAGTTCGTTCTTGAGGTCGCGCGCCACCTCGGCGGCGTCCGCGAACGCTTGAAGATGACGGCCCGCCATTCGGATCGGTAACAGCACCAGTGCGGCCCCGAGCAGCCCGTCCACCTCCGGCTTGTCGCGCACCTTGCGCCGCAGCGTCACGTGCTGCCGGTCCGCGATCACCTTGTCCCGGTACGCGCGCGCGATAGTGATGTGGCCGGATTCAGGCAGCGGCACGACGCGCAGTTCCAACCGCCGCCGCTCAGGGTCGCGGGCGAAGTGCAGGGACAACGACGCGCAGGCATCCTCCTCGCGCTCCAGTCGCACGGCCCCGTACGCGGAATCCGCGATGAGCGCCAGCGCGGAACGGCGCGCGTCGTCGCCGCCGCCACCTGCGCGCACCGCGCCGAAGAACGGCATGCTCAGTCCTTCGTCGTCCCAGACGCGCAGGAACTGTGGTCGCGCGGGGGCGTCGCGGGCCAGCACGACCGCCCCTTCGCCGTGCGGCACGACCAGGTGAGAAACGCCGTCGTCCGGCACGTGGCACAGGCCGGGCAGCAGGCAGACTTCCGAAACGCGGTGCGTCTTGCTGTCGCGGTTCGCCTCGACGGTCAGCCGGATCTCCCTCTCGGCGCAGGTGAACAGGAGGTCGATCGGCACCCCGAGGCACTCCAGGCCGAACAGGATCTCCTTGCCCCCGGCGCCCGCCTTCTCCGACAGCGAGAACAGCGTCGTCTGTCCGAAGTCGTAGCGCGACACCCCCTCGGTGAACCGGTCCTCGAACTCGATCCAGCCGACAGGCAGGCCGTCCGCCCAGACCGTGCCCGTCTTCGTCTCGGTCAGCCGGTACGTCAGGCGCCCGCGGTCGATCTCCAGGTCGTAGTCGCCGTAGGCGATGCGGAAGGTGTTATTCACCTATCCCCCCTTCCCCCTTCCCTGACAAGCCCCTCCGGGGAGGGAAGGGGGAGCCAATAACCGTGAGCGCACGATACTCCGCGCGAGGAGTGAGGCAGAGCGCGGCGGGGCGGAGCGGAGTGAGCCCCGGTGGGGCAGGCCAGAGCCCTCGTGCAACTCGCGCAGCCTTCGCCGCTGGCTCCCCCTTCCCTCCCGGAGGGCTTGTCAGGGAAGGGGGAAGGGGGGATAGGCTCACCCGACGCTCAGCCCCGACTTTTTCCAGTCATCGAGGAAGGACTGCA
>CADCTO010000108.1 GCA_902805585.1 uncultured Armatimonadota bacterium
GCGACCCGTGTGGAAACGGCGGCCGGCGGCACCACCCTTTTCGTCCCGCAGCCGTTTTCGATCGTGCGCGGCACGGGGGTGGGCCTGGACCCCGAATCCGTCGCCGAAGTTCGCGCGGCGGGGCTGGAAGTCGTGGGGCGGGTGAGCAACTGGGAAGGCGTCACCCCGGCCGGCCTCGCCTGGACCCTGCGCCAGTTAAAGCAGCAGGGCGTCGCGACCATCATCTTTTCGGGCGACGAAGTGCTCGGCTTCAAGGGGTATGTGGCCGGCGACCCGCGGGAAACGTCCGGGGAGGAGACGACGGAGTCCGTTCTCCGCGGGCTCGGCCTCAACTACGGGACGGTCGAGTTCGTCAAGCAGCGCGGTGATGCCCTGCTGGCGCGGCGGGCGCAGGACCGGACGGTGCGCGTCCACACGGTTTCGGGCGCGGAACTGCTCGCCGCCGACATCCCGGGCAACGTGCAGAGGTTCCTGCTGGCCGCCCGCGAGCGAAACATCCGCCTCCTGTTCGTGCGCGTGTTCCCCGACGAGCCCGACGCCGTCCGGGTGAACGCCGAGTACGTGGAGAAGATCGCGCGCGGGCTCCGGCGCGGCGCCCTCTCGGTGGGCCCGGCGCACCGGTTCGGGCCGCTCGAAACGCCGCCCGCGCTCCGCCTTTTGATGGGCCTCGGGATCGCCGCCGCCTGGTGCCTCCTGCTCGACGGACTGACGCGCTGGCTGGCGGGCGGCACGCCCTGGCTGCGGGCCGCCGCCTTCGGCGGGGGGGCGCTCCTGGCCCTGCTGCCGCTGGCCCCGGGGACGACCGGTCCGAAGCTGGCCGCGTTCGCCGCCGCGTGCGTCTTCCCGACGCTGGCCCTGACCCACACGGACCTTCTGCGCCCGGCGGCCGGGGCCGGCGCGGCGAACGGGCTGCCCGCGAACGTCGCGCTGGAACTCGCGTTCCGCCGGCTGCTCGCGGCGACGGGGATCACGCTGCTGGGCGCGGCGACCATCGTGGGCTTGTTGTCGGACCGTCTTTACCTCATCAAGGCCGACGCGTTCATGGGCATCAAGGCTTCCCAACTCCTGCCCGTCGTCATCGTCGCCGCCGTGTACTTCCTCGGTCTGTGGGCGTCCGCGGATCGGCCGTGGCCGCGCGTCGTGGACGACACCCGGCGCAACCTTTCGGGGCTGGGCGCGCGCCCCATCCTCTGGTGGCAGGTGGCGGTCGCCCTCGCCGCCCTCGTCGCACTCGCCGTGGTGGTCCTGCGCTCCGGCAACGACCCGGGGGTCGGCGTCTCGCCGCTGGAACTGCGCGTGCGCGGCCTGCTGGACCGCCTGCTCACGGTCCGGCCGCGGTTCAAGGAGTTCCTGATCGGGCACCCGGCGCTCGTCCTCGCGTTCGCGCTGGCGGCGGGCGGTCGCCGCACGCTGGCGTTCCCCCTGCTCCTCGTCGGCGCCATCGGACAGGCGTCGCTGCTCAACACGTTCTGCCACCTGCACACGCCGCTCGCGGTCAGCCTGCTGCGGGCGTTGCTGGGTTTCGCTATCGGTGTTATAATCGGCGTAGTGGCGTTTCTCATCGTGGATCGTTTCCTGCGGCGCGGGGCCACGGCCGCCCTGGGGGGCAGCGCCCCGCGCACCGCCGATGCCCGCTGAGGGCGGGCTGCCGCGGGTCGCGATCCTGGGCTACTACGGTTTTGACAACCTGGGCGACGAAGCGGTGCTGGCCGGGATCCGAGAAACGCTGGCCGCGGCGGTGGGGGAGACGGACTTCCGGGTCCTGTCGAACGACCCGGCCGGGACCGAGCGCCTGCACCCGGGGGTGCGCGGCGTCGACCGGTGGCGCTGGCGCGAAGCGGCGGCGGCGCTGCGCGGCACGGACCTTTTCATCTTGGGCGGCGGCAGCCTGCTGCAGGACGCGACGAGCGCCCGCTCGGTCCTCTGGTACTCCCTGATGGCCCTCCTCGCGCGGCGGCGCGCGCGGCGGGTGCTCTGGTGGGGGCAGGGGGTCGGGCCGCTCCGTTCCGGCCCGTCGCGGCGGCTCGTGCGCCTGATCGCGAACCAGGCCGATGCGCTGACCGTACGGGACCCGGGTTCGGCGCAGCTTTTGAAGGATATCGGCGTCCGCGGGTCTATTGAGGAAGTGGCCGACCCGGCGTTCGCGCTGGTACCGGAACCGGGGCCCGCCGCGGACCCTCCGGCGACGCTGGTCGCGCTGCGTCTGTGGAAGCAGGACGGTCTCGGGGCCGCCTTCCCCGAGGGCCGGTTTTACCCGAAGCTCCGGGCTTGCACCGGAACGCCGGCGATCACGATCCCCATGCACGTGCCGGACGACGACCGCTACATGCGCGGCCTATCGGGTTCGGAAGCGGGGGCGCCGGGGGTCCGGTTCCTGCACTGGCAGCAGGAGGGCGAAACGCCGGCCCGGGTGCTCGGGCGTTTCCGGGGTGCGGCGCTCGTGGTGGCGATGCGGCTTCACGCGCTGGTTTTCGCGGCGCGCTGCGCGGTCCCGTTCGTGGCGCTGTCCTACGACCCGAAGGTGGACGCACTGGCGCGGGCGGCCGGGCAGGAAGACGCCCTGCTGCCGGTCGAGACCCTGACCGTTGAAGCGCTGGAGCGGACGACGGAGCGGGTTCTGCAAAGCGGTCCGGAACGCCGGGAGCGGCTCGGGGCGTTCGCGGAGCAGCAGGCGGCGCGGGCGCAGCGGCCCGCACAGATCGCGGCGGAACTTCTGGCGAGCGGTCGATAGCGGCCGGACAGCAGGCGCTCCGACGACGTGAAGTCGACGGGGCTTCCACCGCCCGGCGGCAGACGGATCTGCCGGGGCTCTCATCGCGGAGGCAAGTTTGGCACGTAAGGTTCATCCCCCGAAGAGCAAGAAACGGCGCGGCGTCGCCCCGACCCCGTCGCTGGCGGCGACGCTGGCGGCCCTGGGCCTGTTCGGCGTTCACGCCTGGGCGGAGGAGCCGGCACCGCCGACGCCCCCGGCCGCTCCTGCCCCGGCCGCTCCTGCCCCGGCCGCTCCTGCCCCGGCCGCTCCTGCCCCGGCCGCTCCTGCCCCGGCCGCTCCTGCCCCGGCCGCTCCTGCCCCGGCCCAGCCCGTCCCGTCAGAACCGCCTGCCGCTCCCGATTCTGCCCCCGCGGCCCCGCCGCCTTCGGAGACGGAGGCGCCCCCCGCGGACCCGAATCCCGCCGCTCCCGGCGCGGCGCCGGCGACTCCCGCCGCGCCGGCCGACCCCGATGCGACCAAGCCGGGCGACGCCAAGCCGGGCGACGCCAAGCCGGGCGACGCCAAGCCGGGCGACGCCAAGAAGCCGGACGAGAAAAAGCCGGGGGCCGAGGCCGCGGGCGAGATCACCGGCATCTCGGGCGCGCCGGCGCCGGAAGGGGACGGCGGGAAGCCGCGCGGCAGCCTGGCGGAGCTTCTGGGGCCGTGGGCGGAAAACCTTCTGGTGTCCGGCAGCGGCACCCTGCGCTATAGCGGCGCCAACATCTCGGGCGGGGCGAACGCGCAGCAGTACTACCTGAGCGAGATCGGCGGCATGTACGACGCCCGCCAGGCGGGGCCGTTCCAGCAGAACGTCGACCTGACCGTCCAGGGCAAGCTGTTCAACATCTTCAACGTCAACGCCCGGCTGTCCAACTCCCGCTACGGCTCCTACGTCAACCAGTCCATCGGCCTGAACTACAAGGACAAAGGCACCGCGTTCGACCTGGGCGACGTGAACGCGTCCCTGTCGGGGAACTCCCTGGTCTCGTTCAACAAGAACCTCCAGGGGATCATGTTCTCGCGCGACTTCGGCAAGGGCAAGATCCGGACGACCAACGTCTTCTCGCTCACCAAGGCGCAGGCGCGGCGCGGCGCGTTCCAGGGGCAGGGCACCTCCGGGCCGTACTACCTGAACGGCTCGAACCTGATCGAAGGCACCGAAAAGCTCATCCTGAACGGCGGGGCCGCGAACGGCGGTAAAGACCTTCGGCGCGGCGAGGACTACAACGTCGACTATTACAACGGGCAGGTGACGTTCAGCTTCATCCTGCCGCCCGAGTCGACGGTCGAGTTCTCCTACGAAAGCTACAGCTACAACGCGACGCCGGGCCTGCTGGCCGGCACGCGCTGGGACTTCATGCTCGGCGGCGGGAACGCCTTCGGCGTCACCTACCTGCAGCAGAAGTCCAAGGGCGCGCGCGCCGGCGGCGACGTCACCGAGTACTTCTACATCTCGCAAAGCCTGACCCAGCGGTACACCCTGAACGCGTTCATCGAGCCCGGCTCCGAGGTGGTCGTCAAGCGCCTCAACGAGCGCCTGGAAGAGGAGCGCCTGCGCGAGGGCATCGACTACGAGCTGAACCGCGACCTCCACTACTTCCAGCTCAAGATACCGCTGCCGCCGGACCTGGTCGGCACCAACAACCCGTCGCTGCGCGTGACCTACCGGCCGATCCGGACGTCGGCCGTCGGCGGCGACCGCTCCGTCATGGGCCTGGACGGCAACATCCGGCTCGGTTCGGCCGGCAACATCGCCCTGCAGTTCGGGAAGAGCCAGGCACCGGGCAGCGACGGGAACGGCTCGGCCGTGACCGTGACGGCCACTCTGGCGTCGGGCGGGACGGGCAAGAACAACAAGTGGGCGCTGACGACCAGCTACCGCGACATCGGCGCCGGCTTCTCCACCATCGACTCGGCGAGCAACGCGTTCCTCAAGGCCGAGAAGGGGCTGTCGGCCAACCTGTCGTACTCGCCCAACGAGCACGTCGGCGTCACCACCGCCTTCACGCGCTCGCGCATCGCCCTGCAAAATTTCAGCATCTCGCAGCCGGGGGTGAACCAGCCGCTGACGTGGGCGACCAACTCGTCGCTCAACATCGGCGTGTCGCTGAACCTGCCGCACCTGCCGGCGCTGACGTTCGGGCACACGCAGATCACGCAGGACGGGGCGACGCGCGCGAAGTTCACGACGGACTCGCTCGACCTGAGTTGGCGGCGCGGCATGCTCACGCTGTCGGGCAATCTGGCCCGGACCCAGTCGGTCGGGCGCAGCGTCTTTTCGAGCGCGTACAATTCGCTCGGCGCGACCGGCAACCCGCTCGACCCCACGAACTTCCAGACGTACGCCGCCAACGACTCGTCGTCGAACACGGCCCGGCTTTCGATCGGCCTGACCCCGGCCTCCTGGATCAGCCTGACCGGAAACCTCGGCCTTTCCAGCACGCGCTACGGCTCGACGTCTTCGGCGTCCGCCACGAATTCGGACGCCCGGGCGCGCGACACCAGCCTCGGCCTGACGCTGACGCCCTGGCAGAACCTGTCCATCCAGGCGAACATTTCCGACACGTCGAACGGCCAGAGCACGGCGTCCTTCTACAACACGGGCGTGGGCGGCGTGGGCATCAACCCCGTGACGGGGACCAATCCCGTCACGGGGACGGGCGGCGGCTCGCTGTTCCCCGGCGTCGTTGCGGGCCAGCGCACCCGGTCGAGCCAGCTCTCGATCCAGTACGCGCCCTGGCGGAACCTGCAGCTCAACTTCGCCACCGACCGCCAGCTCTCGCTGATCCCGGGCTACGACAACACGGAAAGCGGCACCACGACGATGGGCTTCCAGTTCGCCGCGGGGTCGAAGCTCCAGATGAACGGGTCCCTCGTCGACCAGAAGGTGACGTACGTCGGCGGGCAGGGCGACTCGAACAACCGCTCGTACACGCTGGCCGCGACCGTCGGCCCCTTCGGGCGGCTGACGATCACCAGTTCGCTGCAGCGCATGAACACGGGGTCGGCCGTCTTCTACAACTACAACTCGGGGACCGGCACGACCGGCCAGGATTTCTCGAACTACACGGCCCAGCAGCAGAACCTGACGATCTTCAGCACCCGCGCGGACTACCCGATCGGCGGCGGCCGCACGCTGTTCGCGCAGTGGCAGTCGCTCGACACCCGCACGCCGTTTTACGCGACCGACACCCCCACGGCGGGGTACCGGGGCGCCACGAACTCGCTGCGCTCGACCGGGACCATCGGGCTCGACATCCGGCTTTCGAGCATCATCGGCTTTACGCTCGACATGAACCTGATCAGCCTGAGCGACCGGGACGTCAAGGGCAACTCGTTCCGCGCCCGCACGATGAACGCCGACCTGTCGGCCCGGTTCTGAAACCCCCGCGTTTCGGTGCGGGCGGTTGCGCGCGCCGGCCGGTCCCGCAAAAATGTGAAGCGTTCCCGGCCGATCCGGGGTCATAACAAGGCGGAAGCTCCCGCCCGCACCACCTGCACGACAAGCCTCCACGGAGAAATAACCTTTATGCGCCGTTCGCATCGCCGCCGCGCCTCGCTTTTTTTGCTGCTCGCCCTGAGCGTCCTGGGTGTTTTCCCGGCCGATTCCCGGGCCCAGCGTTACACCAACGTCGTCAACAACCGCTTCGCCACCGTCAGCAGCGGGCCGCAGTCGTCGCTGATCGTGGACGTGCAGGCCGGCGCGAACCGTGAGACCGTTCAGCAGGCGGTGCAGCGCCGTCTCAAGGCCGACTGGACCGCGCGCGGCCGGGCGCTCGCGCCGCAGATCCGGCAGGCGCTCAAGGCGCGCCTTCTGAAGGGGAACGGGGTCGTGCCGGTTTCGACCCTGGTGCTGACGCGGCAAAACGGGCGGATGGTGCTGCCGGCGCCCACGCGCCAGACCGGCACGAACGCGCTGACGTTTTCCTATTCCGGCTGGGACGGGGCTTCCGAGGCGTTCCTGCGCGACTTCCAGCAGCGGGCCTACCCGCTCATCCAGAACCTGTACGGGGCGCCCTTCTGGAGCGGCAACGTCGAGGTCGTGAACGCCGGCACGCTCGAGAGCAGCAGCCTGCCCGAAGTGCGGCGGCTGGCCTTCGGCGGGTACGACGTGTCCGCGGGGCGCATCCTTTTGCCGATCTATTCCGACGGCCCCAACGTCAACCTCCAGTCGGTCAAGCACGCGTACCTGCTGCTCATGCTCCACGCCTTCCACGGCCCCGCGTATCTCCAATACGACGCCTGGGAGCAGGGCTTCACGCGCGCCGCCGCCTCGGTCATCGCGCGGCAGCCGGACCTGGGCTTCTCGGACGGCAGCGCGAACAACCTGTACTCGCTGCTGCGCTTCTACGACCTGCTCAACCAGCCCGCGCTCGGCAACCCGACGTTCTTCCCGCCGTCCCAGACCGACATCCCGATCTCCGGCCAGTTCACCATCGCCAAGATGCTGTTCCCCCGCATGGGCATGAGCGGCGCGGCGTGGCTCAAGGTCTTCATCGAGAACCCGAACTTCTTCCGCGCCTTCAACGAGGCGTACTACGCGCGGCTCGCGCAGGGGGACGTCCAGAACCTGCCCGGCAACGTGCCCGCGCTGCGCGGCATCGCCGGCGGCCTCGTCGGCGGGGTCGAGGGGCTACCGTTCGCGGACTGGTACGAGCGGCAGTACATCCTGGACACCAGCATCGCGCCGGGCAACAAACTCTACGCCTACGTGATCCCGTTCGAGCCCGAAGACAACAACGGCCAGCGGGAGCAGTCCGCCAGCGTCACCCTCGTGTACTACCGGTCGCTGCCGAACGCCGACGAACAGCTCCTGAACGGTCGGGCGTACGCGACCTACCTCGACGCCGACAACTTCGCCCTGGACCTGGGGCCGTCGGCGGCGCAGACCACGATTCAGGACGGCGAGGGCTTCCTGACCACGCTGAACTTCCCGGCCGAGGGCGACTCCAACCGCTACACGATGGACTTCCACGTCGGCAACGAGACGGCGCGCACGTTCGTGACGTTCGGGCTGTCGGGCGACTTCCAGCTCGTCGTGTTCGGCGCGCCGGAGGGCGGGACGCGACTTCGGGTCGAGCAGACGTCGATAAACCCGGTCCAGACCCGCGTCGCCGAGGCCGAGGTCAAGAACGGCGCGGCCAGCGTCAACCTGGGCACGGGCGGCAACGACCTGGCGACGACCTCGGTGACGGCGGTCCTCCCGGACGGCACCACGTCGGGCCCGTACCGCTTCAACACCGGCGACGGCTTCGCCTACGTCGTGCTGCGGGTCGACGGCGGTGTCCGGCTGCACACGCACACGTTCCCGGCCGGGCTTTCGCTCGTGTCGCTCCCGGTGCGCCCGCTGCAGACCGACGTCGCCGGCGCCCTGGGCGTGCCGGCGACCAACTTCCTGCTGTCGTACTGGGACCCGACCACCTCGTCCTACCAGACCTACACGAACGGGCCGTCGGTCCAGCCGCTCCAGCCCGGGCGCGCCTACTGGCTCAAGGCGGTCCCGAACGCGGTCACGGTCAACGTCAACGGGGCCGCGCCGCCGCAGGACACGGATCTCACCGTCAGCCTGCCCTACGGCTGGAACCTCGTGGGCACGCCGTTCGACCAGACCAACGTGAGCGACCTCCAGGTCCAGCTGCTCCAGAACCCCCCCGTGACCTGGGAGCAGGCCGTGGCCGACAACCTCGTCGCGGCCGAGCCGTATGGGTTCGCCCCCACCGCCGGCTATCTCCCCACGACGACCTTCGCCCAGTGGCAGGGGTACTGGGTCCGCGTGCTCACGCCGAGCGGCGTGACGCTGATCATCCCGAACCCGCAGGGCCGCGCGCAGTCCCGGGCGCAGCGGAGTGCTGCGGCGGGGCGGGGGACGCCGCCGCCATCTGCCAAGCGCCCCGAGTGGTCGCTCCGCCTGCTGGCACGGGCCCGCGGGGCGGAGGGGCCGGCCGCCACCGCCACGCTCGGCGCCGCGCCGGGCGCGACCGCGAACTTCGACAACCGCTGGGACCGCGAGGCGCCCCCGGCCATCACTCCGTCGCTCGCGCTCGGCTTCCCGCACGCCGACTGGAAGAGCGCGGGCGGGCGCTACGTCGCCGACTTCCGGCCCGCCTCGCCGGGCCGCGCGACCTGGGACGTGCAGGTCACGTCGCCGGACGGGGGCGACGTGACGCTGACCTGGGACGGCCTGGGCACCCTCCCGCGCAGCGCCCGCGTCACCCTGGTGGACAAGGCGAGCGGCGCGCGCACGTTCCTGCGCGGCCAGTCGTCGTACACCTTCGCCGCCGCGGCCGGGCAGACCCGCGCCTTCCAGGTCGTCGTCGAGCGCGGCCGCACCACGCCGCTCGCGCTGACCGACGTGTCGGTCGTGACCACGCGCGGCGCCGGCACGCTGAACATCGGGTACGCGCTCACCGATTCCGCCGAAGTCACCGTGGAAGTCCGGGCGCTGGGCGGCCGGGCGCTCCGCCGGCTCGGCGGCGGGCGGGCCCAGGCGGCGGGGCGCCAGACCGTCGTCTGGGACGGCCGTTCGAGCGAGGGCGCGGCGGTGCCGCCCGGCGCCTATTCGGTCACGATCACGGCGCGCGGCGACGACGGCACCGTCGTCCGCCAGATCCGGCCCGTCCTGCTGGTCAAGTAAGAGGAGACGTTCGTTGCAGCGCATGAAAAGAGTCTCGTTCCTGATCCTGATGTTCGGCCTGCTCCTTGCGGGCTGCGGCGGCGGCGGTGGGGGCGGCGGCGGACCGATCGGCGGGAATACCACCGTCAGCGGTACCGTCCGCGATTCGCGGGCCGCGGACGCGCCCGTCGCCGGCGCGCGCGTCGAGATCGGCGGGGTCGCCACGACGACCAATCAGGACGGCACGTTCACGCTCCGGGGCGCGCAGGTCGGCGCCAGCAGCGCCATCGTGACCGCGCCGGGGGGGCAGCCGCAGACGATCTCGTTCTCCCCGCCGATCGCGGCCGGCAGCAACAGCGTGCCGCTGACCATCAACATCGGGCAGATCCGCGGGCGGGTCGTCGACCCGCAGGGCCAGCCCGTGGCGAACGCGGTCGTGGTGGTCATCGCAACCGGCGACACGACCCGAACGGCGGCGGACGGCACCTTCCTGGTTCCCGATATCCCGGCGACCGTGACCGACGTCACGGCCGTTTTCGGGACGCAGGCCGGGACCCGGACCGGTGTGGACGTGCAGGACAATGGCGTGACGGACATCGGCGACCTGCAACTCCAGAACGACCCGAACCCCACGCCGCCGGGCCCGCCCTCGACGATCAACGGCAGGCTCACGACCGGTGACGGCGGCGCCACGACCGGCGCGATCGTCGTTCTGTACCAGAACGGCGTGGAGGTGGAGCGGACGACCGCACAGAACGGCGCGTACAGCTTCTACGTGCCGGTCGGGACGTACACGGTCTTCGCCACGCTCTCGGGCTACCAGAACGCGCAGGCGACGGCCAACGTCACCAACCCCGCGACATCGCTTCAGGTAGACCTGACGCTGTCGCGTTAGCGGCACGAGCGCGCGGCGGTGGCTTTCAGCGAACTCTTCGTCTGCGGTGCCTGCGCGCACGACGAGGTGCTCGTCCATGCGGACGAATGGGCGCCGGGGCCGGCGGGCGAGATCCTGCCGTACCCCGGCCACGGCCCGGTCGGCGGACTGGTCAACCGGCTCTGGTGCCCGGGATGTCGCCGCGTTCAGCCGTTCGCCTTCGTCCGCCTCGACCCGCCCGGGGCCCACGCCGTCATCGCCTATGCCGAAGCGCAGCGCCTGGGCTGCAACGGCCGCGAGAGCGGTCCGTGTCCGGTCTGCCGGACGCCCCTCACCTGGGACCTCGACGGGGTGCCGTGTCCTTCCTGTCCT
>CADCTO010000109.1 GCA_902805585.1 uncultured Armatimonadota bacterium
AGTAATCCCGGGTTGTAGCCGGCGCGCGGCGCGTGGGGAACATTTCCAAGTGCCCGAGCGTCGAAAAACCAGAACCGCGAGGAGGGTATAAGACCTTGCGGGAGGCTGTCGGGGCCTGCACGCGATGGACGGCAGGCCCTTTCTGTGACACGAAGCAGTGACTGAACCGGCGATGAAGACGAACACCACACAGCGGGCGGGGACGCGGCGGCGCGGCGAGCACGGGACTTCGCTGATCGAAGTCATGGTCGTGCTGGTCGTGCTGCTCATCGGCGTTTTCACGGTCATCCGCATCTTCCCCATCGGGTTTCTGGGGCTGCGGCAGGCCGAGAACCGGACGCTGGCGAACCGGCTGGCCTCTCAGTTGATGGGAGACCTGCAGGGCAACCAGACCAACCTGCCCCAGGGGATCGCCTTCGCCTACCTCACCGGGACCACGGTACAGTTCGAGCCCGGACAGGACCCGGACGACCTGGGCCCGTATCCGGAAGGCTCGACGAACCCGTACTTTACCGACGTCAACAAGTTCCGATTCATCGAGGGCGAGTCGACGAAGGTGCCGCTGCCCACGTTCGGCGCGTACGGCGGCGGCGGCATCTACACCGTCAAGTTCGGCCCGATCTACCTGGACCCGTCGCTGGGCACGGCCGACTCCGCCCCGGACACGTCCGCGTTCCTGAAGGTGTACGGGCCGCAGATGCGCGGGATCTTCGTCGAGGCGCAGCCGAACCGCAACGACCTGAGCGTGGCCGGCTACCTGCGCGGGCGGCAGACCTACCTGGTCGATGAAGGCGAGCCCGGCGAGTCCGCGTACCTCATGCTTCCCCCGGAGCCCGGCGGCAAGACGGTGACGTACCGCGTGGCGTTTTCGTACGCCGACGCGAACAACGGCAACCGGGTCAGCCCGAAACTGTTGGACATGACCGTCAACAGCGCGGTCCCGTTCTGGCAGGAGATCAAGGACGCCACGACGACCTATAAGGACATCGTGGAGGGCAGCATCCGGGTGAACCGGAACTTCGACCGGATCCAGGCCAGCGGCGCCTGGGACGTCAACGACCCGTACCAGTACAAGCTGCTGGTCGATAACGTGGCGGGGACGGTGGCGAACCTGGGCGTGCTGGCCTTCAACCCGGCGGGGGCGAACTACACGGAGCGGACCCCCTTCGGCGAGCAGTCGTTGACGGCGTACATGGACTACGCGGTGCTGGACTGGCACATCCTCCACGAGGACCGGGAAGTGACGGTGCGGATGCCCGGCGAAACGGAGAAGCCGATCAAGCTGACGCTGAACGGCATCAAGCGCATCGGCGACCCGGAGGGGGATCTTTCCATCTACGGCGGCCTGTACCCCGGCGGCGGCACGGCGACCCCGGTGGACCTCGACGTGTTCAACCTGCAGACGGGCCAGCGGCTGACGGCGGGGACGCACTTCCGCATCGACCCGGACGAGCGCACCGGCACCTACCGCACCGGCACGATCTACGTCAACGTGGACGACACGAGCGCCGGCTACGTGCCTCCCGGGTCGCAGCTCCGCATCTTCTACAAGGCCGACGGGGACTGGGCGGTGGCCGCGCAAAAGGCGTACGCGGAGATCACGGCGCAGGTGGACGGCGCGAACAACACCATCGCGCCGCGGCCCGGCGATTACAAGCGCTACGGCCAGCAGGGGACCAGCCTGTATTTCGATCTGTCGCAGATCAACAAGTCGGTCGTGGCGACCATCGAGTACGTGGGCGCGAACAACAAGCGCGTGCGGACCGCCCCGCTCCAGATGTCGGTCAACGACGCGCGGGCGTTCGACCCGGCCGAGACCTATGGCGTCGTCAACGTTTCGGATTACGTGAAGGGGATCGGGGCGGACACGTCCTGGCGGGTGATCGGGCCTGTCCGGGGCGTGTCGCTCAAGGTGCGCGTGATCTGGAAGGACAACGCGTCCGACCCGACCAACCGGTGGCGCATCCAGGACCTGGACACCTACATCACGCGGACGCCCGACGCGTAAGTAAGCAACGGGACGTGAGCGGAACGAACACAGTGAACGCAGCAACACCCATGGCGCGGACCTCAAGAACACAACCGAAACGCGGCGGCGGCTTCACGAACGCACGAAGTGCGTTCACGCTGCTGGAAATGCTGGTCGTGATCGCCATTTCGGCGCTCCTGCTGGGGCTGCTGTTCGGGCCCATCCTCCAGGCGTTCAACATCAACCGGCGCACGCAGGCCATCGCGGGCGCCCAGGATGCCGCCCGCACGGGCCTGGAGCGGCTGGTCCGCGAGCTGCGCCAGGCGACCTACGTCTACGACAACTCGCAGACGCCGATCGTGCTGCCGATCGACGACCCGGCCACGCCGGACGACGACAAGCAGGGCATCTCGTACGGCAGGCCCCGGTACCTCTACGCCAAGGTGGACTTCATCCCGGCCGCCGTGCGCGATCCCGAGGCGGATGCGCCCATCGACCCGACCACCGGGGAGCAGGTCGGGGGGACGGACCTCCGCTTCCCGCTGGCCCCGTCCAACCGGCGCGTCGTGCGCTACTGGATCGGCCTGCGCCGGAACGTGGACACGACGACCAACAAGGCGCTGTTTTACACCAACGTGTACGAGTTCCGCCGCGACACCCGGACCCCATACAACCCGTTCGTGCTCTACCGCGCCGAGTTCGACCCGTACGACCCCAACCTGTTCGCCTTCGGCGCGAACGGCAATCCGGCGGTCACGTTCGAGGACCTGACCGAGAACGCGGGCGGCTTCAACGACCCGAACTTCTTCTACAACGAGAAGCCGGCCGACACGACGGTCACGCTCCCCGGCGGCAGGCAGCAGGCGGGTAACGGCAAGACGTACGCCGAGAACTGGCGGGCCATCGCGTCGCCCATACTTTCGGTCGAGAACCTGGACCTGATCGCCTGGAACCGGGATGAGGCGGGGAACGTGCGGCCCGCGTCGACGGCGAACCCGACCGGC
The DNA here is from genome assembly GCA_902805585.1 of uncultured Armatimonadota bacterium. Taxonomy (GTDB): domain Bacteria; phylum Armatimonadota; class Armatimonadia; order Armatimonadales; family Armatimonadaceae; genus CADCTO01. The sequence continues at coordinate 2,974 of CADCTO010000109.1, forward strand.
GCCTTTTCGCCCCTGGTGGCCTTCGCCCCGGGAACGGTTGTGGGGGATACGGCCACGCCGGGCTTCCTGACCGACACGGGCAACGAGTCGCCGGGCGCGGTCCCGTCCGTCTACTCGGCCAAGCACGGCCAGTGGGTGCTGCCCTACACCGTCACGTTCTTCCGGGGGGCGACGCGCAGCGCGACGGGCGAGAACTTCCTGCGGGTCCAGGTCGCGGCCGAAGGCAACACGGTGAGGATCTTCGACACCGGCGTGGATTCGGGCGGGTCGCTGACGACAGCGGACCCGACCAACCAGGACACCGGCGACTTCACCTGGCGGGTGGGCCGCAGTGGGAACGTGTTTATCAAGACGCGCAGCCTGACCTACCAGATCGACCCGCAGCGGGGGCGCATCGTCACCGCCTTCCCGCCGCTGGCGGCTACGGATGCGGGCGTCCCGCTGTTCAGCGCGGCGAACGAGCCGATCCAGACGGTGTACCGCCTGAACACGCGGTTCCCGAGCGGCACGGGCGCACCGGCCGGGCCGCAGCCGGGCACGCCGCTGCCCAACCAGAACCTGCCGCCGATATTGACGTACCCGCTGAACCAGGGGATCTGGGAAGCCAACCTGCGGCAGCGGAGCTACTTCGCCCTCTACCCGGCCTCGGCCGTGCCGGACCCGGGCCCGCAGGGGACCTACGACTCGCCGCTCGACCGCTTCGGGGGCGCCCTGATCGTGCCGGGCTCGGAGCGCGTGCTGGGGCCGAGTAACGGCGGCTACAACACGCTGACCGGATACCAGCGCGTCCCCGCGATCGCTTCGGTGAGCAAGCAGGCCGCCACCATCGTCAACGTGGGCACGAGCCTGACGAGCCAGTTCACCCGGTACCAGGGCCCGCCCGCCGGGCCGCAGACCTACCGCCTCGATCTGGACCTGAACCCGCTCCAGCCGACGATCATCTTCGACGAGTACCGCGGCGATAACAACTTCCCGCAGGGGCTGTGGGCCGCGGCCGGGGACGACGCGGATCAGAAGGAGATCCAGGTCACCTACCTTTGGCAGAACAACTACGCGCGGACGCCGCCGTCGGCGAGCGACCCGACGACGTTCGGCCCGCCGCTCGCGGTGGACGGGGAGCCGACGCCGGGCCGGTCCGCCGCGCCCGAGCCGGACGTGGTCAAGGTGGACTACTCCACGCGCTCGCTCATGAACGTCCGGCTCGGCGCGCGCGTGTACGACGTCAGCAGCGGCCGGCCGCAGACCATCCAGATCAGCGACCGCGTCAAGATCAACAACGTGGGCCGGTAGGCGGAGAGGGTGACGGATGGCCGTCGCCCCTGCCCACCGTTCACCGTAGGGGCGACGCACGTGTCGCCCTCTTTCCGGGCCTTTCCAGGCCGCTACGTGCGGGCCGACAGGACGCCAATCATGCGTGACAACGCGACGAACAACAAAAAAGAACGGGCAATGAGGCGCGGCGGCGGCGCGCAGGCGGGGCAGTCGCTCGTGGTGGCGGTCATCGTCCTGTTCCTGCTGCTGTTCCTGGGCGGCATCTTCGTCGCCATGATCGCGCGGAACCTGCGCAGCGCGCAGGAGGCCGGGCAGCGCACGTCCGCGGCCGGCTTCTCGGAGGCGGGCCTGCGCTATCTGGACGAGCAGCTTACGACCTCGCCCGAGGGGGCGGACTGGCGGCCCGTCCCGGACGCTTCGACCAACACGCAGGACCCCGACTACTTCTGGACAAAACCGTATCAGCTCAACGCGACCACGGGACAGTACGAGGGCGGCTTCACACGCGTCAACTTCGGCGGGCCGACGGCGGCGCCGGGCAACCTGTCCGGGGGGCGTGCGCTGGTGCGCGTCACGTACCGGCCGCGAGCGGACGATCCGACGTCCAAGTACATCAAGCTCGAATCCGTCGGCCGCGTCGGCTACATCGACCCCGTCGACCCGACGACGTTCGGCAACACGGAGCGGGTCGGGCTTCGGCGCGAGCTGGTGGCCTACAAGGCCATCGGCATCACCGACTACGTGCGCTCCATCTGGAACAAAGACAACAAGCCGGTCAACGCCCAGCTGGGCGCCCCGTTCTCCGTCTTCGACCGCGCCGCGGCGGACGCGGCGCCGACGCCGCGCGACATCGTTTCCGAGTACCGCGGCCCGGTCCGGGTGAACGCAAACCTGACGTTCTACGGCGAGAACCGCTTCACGCTGATCCCGGAACGGAACGACGTGATCGAGGTGGCGGGCACGATCGGCCTGAACAACGTCGACCCGTCCACGACCACAGTGGCCGCGAGCGACCCGGCCCGGGTCTTCGTCAACACGACGGCCGAGGTCCCCAACGTCTTTCCGAGCGAGTCGACGGAGTTCTCGACGATAGGCGGGCTGGTGCGGGACGGCCAGAGCTTCCCGGACAAGCAGGGCGCCATCCGGGGCGTCTCGCGCCTCGCGCCGCCGCTCATCGACGCGAGCATCGGGGATGGCGGGCTGACGCGCTACCGCGCCCTGACGCGCAACTCCGAGCCGATGGCGCCGGCGGACGCGGGCGGGGTGACGGTCGACCCGGACCGGGGCGGGTTCTCCGGCTGGGGCACCGGGCTGTGGATCAACAACCGCAACGACGTGCAGCGCGAGTCCGAGACCCTGTTCGGCACCTATTCGCTGCGCAGCGACTGGCTGGAGCCCAACACGCCGACCGGGCGCGCCTCGTACTGGCGCGGCGACTTCCTGTACGTTCCGCCGGCCGTGACCATCACGCTCACGCCGCGCTACATGGTGATCACGCGCTCGCCCTACGATAACGAGCGCGGCGTGAGCGCCCCGTTCTTAACGGCGGCGGGCGCCCGCATCCCGGAAAAGACGATCCTGCGCTACACCAACGACGGCGCGCCGGCGCCCGCCACAGGCATCGCGGCCGGCGTGCGCAACGAAGTGAAGTTCGCGGGCTATCCGGCCGCCCCCGACCCGGCCAACGCGAACACGCTGGTGAGCGACTTCGTGATCTTCGCCGAGGGGAACGTCCGCATCCGCGGCATAGTGGGCGGGACGGACCCGGAGGCCACGGGCAAAAAGTACCTGCGCCGCCTGACCGTCGTCTCGAACGCGACGATCTACGTGGACGGGAGCCTGCTGCGGGACAACCTGCCGGCCAACGACGCCGACCACGGGCGCTCGTCCATCGCGCTGCTGGCCAAGGACTATGTGGCCGTCAACACGACGCAGTTCCTGAACCCGGCCGACCTGCCCTGGCAGCCGGAGGCGAACTCGGGCGACAACCGCGCGTTCTTCCTGCCGCTGGACGCCGACCCGACGCGCCAGCGGTTCCCGTTCCTCCTGACCCCGGGGCCGATCGACGAGAACAACACGCCGTCCGCGAACAACTTCTCGCTGTTCCTGCGGCATTCGTCGGAGTTCACGAACTCCACGCCGGGTACGGACGGGGCGGTGGTCAACCTGTTCGTGAACGACGATTACGACCCCGCCAACGGGCCGGAGCTGTTCGACTTTTCGGGGGGCAACAACCAGTTCAACCTGCGGATCCCGTCGCAGAACTACGTGTACGACGTGTTCAGCCTTTCCACCGACGCACGTATCAGGACGGGGGTCGGGGTGGACAACGTGCTGGCGCTCAACTACGACCTGGGCAACACGTCGCGGGCGACCTACAAGCTGACCCGGTTCGGCGTTGCGCCGCTGGACGTGCGCATCGAGGCGTTCCTGTACGCGCAGGAGGGCTCGTTCTTCATCATCCCGGGGCCGTGGTTCAACCCGGACGCGAACGACACCTACCAGACCTACGTCGCCAACGAGCCGGACCAGGCCGGCGGGCAGCGCCCGCGGAACCGGCGCGCCGGGGAGAACGCGAACGACCCGGACGTGCAGGTCAACCCGCTGTACCCCTTCTACCGGGAGCCGATGGACGTGCGACTGACGATCTTCGGCACGGTGGCCGAGAACCTTCCGGCGCAGGTGGGCGATCAGGGGGCGTGGCTGGAGAAGTGGGGCTGGGTGCCCCGCTACTACGGCTCCACCGGCCTCCCGAACAGCACGCCCCAGGCCGCCGTGACGCTGCACGGCCCGGAAGGCGCGCTCGGGGCGGCCCCGGGGAGCGCCCAGAGGTACGGGACGGGCCTGGTGTACGATTTCAACGATTATGGGGTCCTGCCCTACCAGCGCACGGTGGCGAACAACACGGTGAACTACGACTACAATCGCCCGGTGCGCGAGGACCCCTACCGGAACTCCAGGCTCACGCCCGGTATCGTCGAGCCGCTGCCGATCGTGCCCAGGCTGCCGGTGGCGCAGGGGCTGCTGTACTTCGGGGAAAGCTCGCGCCAGCAGTAGTAGAAGCGCGGGCACGCTCCGGGGCGTGTGTAAGCCTCGGGGCTGCGGGTGCGGACCCATGACGGATAGAAGAAGAGATTTGAGGCGTATGGCGATGAAGATCAGAGCCTTTATAGCGATAACCAATATTGTCTGTGTGTTGGGCGGGGCGCTGGCGCTTCTGTCTTCCTCCGCGCGCGCGCAGGTGCAGCAGGACCCGCAGGCGGGCGCGCTCACGTACTCCACGACCCGGCGCGTCTATAAGGTCGGCAACCTGCTGCTCGACTCGACGATCGACGCCGATGGCGACGGCAACATCACCGACGCCGAGCAGCAAAGGGGCCCGGAGAACCCGGACCCGTTCGTGTTCTACTTCGCCGACGCCCGCGGCGACATCAAGCCGCAGAACTGGGAGTTCGTCAACCCGCTCGCACCTAAGACCGTGACGCCGGAGGTCCAGATCCGCTGGAACGCGCGCACCGCCCCCACGGCGCAGGCGAACCCGTATCGGCTCGGTCAGGCCGTCACCAAGGACATGGCGGCCTACTGGGAGGTGTTCCTGGGCCGGACGTCGGTGGAAGAGCTGCTCCAGTTCGACCTGCTGTTCATCACCCACCACCGCCTTTTCCGGCTTCAGCCGGACGAAAAAGAGAAGCTCCGCAAGCTCGTGGACGCGGGCGGCGTGGTCTGGATCGAGGACTGCGGCGGCATGCGCATCGACCCGGGCGGACCGTTCTTCCTGGAGGACTTGCAGTTCAGCGGGACGGGCGGCGGATCGGGCGGCGGGCCGGACATCAAATCGCCGAATCACCCGATTCTGAATAGCCCGTACCGGCTGACGTTCCAGGAGATCGCCAACCTGGGCGACAAGAACTACGGCAACTACCACATGCGGCATATCGACCCCGCCAGGTCGGGGGCGCCGCCGAACCCGCAGGTGCTGATCAACGTCGTGGGCAACCGGGGGGCCGGCGGTCTGCCGTACATCGCGGCGGGGAACTACGGCTCGGGCGTAGTGATCGCTACGTCCTCGGACTCGGGCTGCGACATCAACGACTACGCGGGCGGCGTTAACGTTGGATCGGGCGGTAACTCGGGCGCCGTCTCGGGCCCCAACCTCCAGACCGCGCACACCGAGGACTTGAAGTTCGTCTACAACCTGGTCGCCTGGGGCAGCGCCAACAGCACGGAGCGCCGGAATCCCCGGCGCACCGCCACGTCGTTCGATGCGGTCGGCGCGCCGCTGCTCGGCCGCTTCGACTTCACGCTCGCCGGCACGCCGCCCGCTTCGGTCGTCAGCTCGGCTTCGTCTCCACTGATCGTCAAGGGTGTCCTGTTCGTCACCGGGTCCGTGGGCAATACGCGCGTCCTCCGGGCGTACGACACGCAGCCTTTTAAGGACGTTGACTTCGACGGCAACCCGGACGACGGCGTTCCCGACCTGAACCTGGGCGCGCCCTACGACGAGATATGGCGGGCGGAATTGACCGGGACCGGGACGGGCCAGCCGTCCGCCCCGACCTACGCCGTTGTCGGCGACCCTGACTCCGACGCTGTCGCGGAAGTGGTGTTCGTGACGCTGCCGGACGGTAGCCTGGCCGCGTACCAGGCTTTCCCGGCGGATGCCAGCAGTCGCCTGACGCCAGCCGGTGTGAAGTTCTGGAACGACAACCCGGTGGCCGGGGGTGTGACCGGCCCTTACTCGACGGTCGTGGTGCCGTCGCCGCTGTACAACGAAGGGCGCGTCTTTGTCACGCATTCCGACGGATCGATCCGGAGCGTGGACGCCCTCAAGGGCACAACGATCTGGTATACGCCGGCCAACCCCACCCTGAAGGCGACCGGCCCGGCGGCACTCGGCTTCAACCGGGTGCTGGACCGGTCTGACGCGAGCAGCACAACGCCCGCCTCCGCCATCGGGGCGGCGTCGGCCGGCAACACGATGGATCTGGTACTGTACCAGCCGGTGGTCGCGCAGGGCGGGCTCGCCCGCATCCTGCCGTTCTGGATCGGCACGCGCAACGAGGTCCTGCTGAACCCCGATCGGAGCACCGGGGGAGTTATCTACCCCTCGCGTGCCGCCACGCCGCAGGACCGGCACTACGTGGCGAGCCCGGTGACGGGCCCCACGGGGACCCCCATCTACCCGAGCCTGGTGCCGCGGGTGCGGGTCTATACGGCGAGTACGGGCGGGACTCCGACGGCCCGGGACAACTACCGGGCGGGGCGCTTCAACCCGAACCTGGGCGGCCAGTTCCTGGACATCGGCAGCAACACGGCGGTGGACGGGCTGACCCGCAGCGGCCGCGTCGTCATCACCGACGGCCCCACCAGTAAAACGCCCGCGCCTTCCGCCAACGTGCCCCCCGATACCTTCGCCGTGGTCGATTACGATCTGTTCTACATAAGCGGGAATTCCGCCATCGCCCCTTCGCCGAATCCGGTGGGGACGGCCGCCCGCGACCCGGCGGGTGCCGGCACGGAGTTCCTGCGGACGCAGGGCACGGCCGCTTTGAACCCGGGCGTCAACAGCCTGGCGGGCGTCGCCCTGTCGCCAGACGACCTGCTCATCTACTCCGCACTCGAACAGGGGGCAGCCGGCCAAGTCGGGAGCATCTACGCCACGAACGAGCAGTTAAACGAAGGCGGTTCTAAGGCGCGCTGGCGCTTCACGCTACACGGCGGTCCGACGGCTAGTGTCCCGGTCCCGGACCCAGCCCCGCTGGGGAATTTGGGAGCTGCGACGCCGGTCGGTGCGCCGATCGTCACGAACGACGGCATCGCCTACCAGCTCGCGACCAGCGGGTCGAACACCATCCTGATGGCGTTCCGCACGGACCAGGAGATCACGCTCAACGTCGGCCCGATCACGCCGCAGACCCAGGTGACCATCGCGCAGGTCAACCCCCTGGAGGCCGCGCCGAACAACGTGACCATCCTGGAAGGCCCCCAGTACCGGATCGACCCGGCGGGGGGCAAGATCCGCATCCTGAACTTCGTGCCGCCGCTGAACAACGTGCCGGCCGTGTCCGCATCGCAGTCGTTCGTCGTGACCCTGACGCAGGGCGGTCAGACCACGCCCGTAACGCAGATCCACCAGCCCCTGAACTCGCCCTTCGGCGACGACTACTCACCCCTGCTCTGGTACCTCCAGGTGACCGACCCGAATACCGACGGCACGCCGGTGGGGCCGCCGCTGTCCTCGCCCTCGCTCGTCGGCGACCACATCTTCTTCACGGTCGGCTCCACGAGCGGCACTCAACTGGTGGCGGTGGACGCCCGGCCCGAGCTGCGCAACCCG
>CADCTO010000110.1 GCA_902805585.1 uncultured Armatimonadota bacterium
CGGCAGCCTCCGGGCGCTGGGCCAGAAGAACGCGGCCAAGGGCCGGGCGCACCTCTGGATCGACAACCCCCGCCACACCTACCGAGCCGTCATCAGCGGGACCAGCGTGCCGCCCGCCTCGGGCACGGTGCGGGTGGCCGGAATGCCGTCGGGCTGGTACACGCTGGATTGGTACGATACGGGAGTGGGGACCGTCATCAGGACCGAGCGCGTCCAGAGCGTCGGCGGCATCATCTCGCTCGACATCGCCGGCCTCCAGCAAGACATCGCCCTGAAACTGCGCCCCGAGGGCACCGGCGGAGATTCCGGCTCCCAGCCCGACCCGCAACCCGGGCCGCCGTCGTACCCGTATCCGCCGTCGTACCCGTACCCGCCGTCGTATCCGCCGACGTACCCGCAGCCGCCACAGTCGCCGCCGTCGTACCCGTACCCGCCGTCGTACCCGCCGTCGTACCCGCAGCCGGTGCCGGGGCTCGCCCCGCCGACGAACCTGCGGACGGAGGTAAAGGGTAGCACGGTCTTCGCGTCCTGGACGCCGCCGGCTTCGAACCCGAAACCGCTGCGCTACCGGCTGTACCTGGACGGGCGGAGCCAGGACGTCCGGGACGTCAGCCACGGCCCCAGCGACTACTTCAGCGGGCTGGCGCCCGGCACGTACCAGATAGCCGTCTCGGCGGTCTACGCCAACGGGGAGTCGGCCCGCGTCACGGTGACGTTCACCATCGGCAGCCCCGGTGGGTCGCCGCCGCCGACGTCGCCGCAGCCGCCGTCGTACCCGTACCCGCCGTCGTACCCGCCGACGTCGCCGCAGCCGCCGTCGTATCCGCCGTCCTATCCGTACCCGCCGTCGTCACCTCAGCCGGGGCTCGCCCCGCCGACGAACCTGCGGACGATGGTCGAAGGAGACACGGTCTACGCGTCCTGGACGCCGCCGATCTCGTTCAAGAAGCCGCTGCGCTACCGGCTGTACCTGGACGGGCCGGTCAAAGATGCCCGGGACGTCAGCCGCGACGCCAGCGACTACTTCAACGGGCTGGTGCCCGGCACCTACCGGCTGGGAGTCTCGGCGGTGTACGACAACGGGGAGTCGCCCCACACCATGGCGACGTTCACCGTGAAGATCGCTGATCGGTAATTAAGGTCAGCGGGCATCCCGGCTTCGGCCGGGATGCCCGCTGACCGCATCTTTAGGCCGCGACGCGCGGAAGATGTCCTGCTGCACAGGGCCCGATCGGGTCGCTCGGCAGGCCACTCCTCTTCAAAGCCCCCCTGACCTCCCCGGCATCGCTTCGCCCTTCCTCCGCTCCGCTCGTTCCCCCGGTCTGTCGAGCCGCCGTGGTTTGCCGGCCGTTACGTGCGGGTAGGAAAGAAGTGGATTTCGACGCGTGCGGCGACAGGCGCCGCCGCACGAGATTCGGCAAGGAGCGAAGGCCGATGAAACGAACCTTGATCCTGGCAGCATGGATGGGTCTGGCGGGGATGACGGCGGCGCCCGCCAGTGCGATAGAAACGGATACGGTCCGCCTGGGCGGCCAGGTGGTGATGCGGATACGCGCCGGCGCGCACGGCCTGAGCCCGTCCGACCGGGCCGACGCCGTGCGGAGCCGGTTATCGGAAGTTTTGGCGCGATCGACGGCCGGTGTCCCGGCGATCACGGTGCGGCAGGAGCGAACAGGGGGCGACGCGGGGATCTTTGTCGGCGAGACGCTGGTGATAAACGTCGACCGGACGCTCGCGCAGGCGAACGGGCAGGGCGACCCGAGCGGCCTGGCCGAAAAATGGGCGAAGAATCTGGGAAGTGTGCTGCCCCAGGCGGTAGCGCAGTACATGGCGGGGAGCCGGCAGACCGCCGGAAACTGACGGGCACGGGCCGGGGATCCTTGAGGGTCCCCGGCCTTTGTTGTGTGTCCCCGGCGCGTCGGGAAAAAATGGGATATGGAACGCTCGGCGCTGAGTGTGGTGATCGGCCTGTTGCTGTGCGTGCCGGCGCGGGGGGCGCCTCCAGTACCCGCGCCGGACGCCAAGGAGAAGGCGCGGCAGCAAGAGGCTCGACAGATCGGCGCCCGGCTTCTGTCCCACAAGAAGGCGGGTAGACTGCGCCTGCTGAACCCGGAGCGGGAGGGCCCGCAGCTACACCAGATCGCGGGCGGTGGGTTTGTCCGCTCCGCAGACGGCACGCCGAAGCCCGTCTCGCTGGCGGTCCTGCGGACACTGGAGGGGCTGACGAAGCGCAGCAAGCCCGCCAAGCCCCTCGTCCTGATGAGCCTGTACCGGTCGGCGGGGCGGGGCGGGACCGGGAGCCTGCACGGGCGCGGCATGGCGCTCGATATCGCCGCTTACGCTGGGCACCGCATCCACAGCCGGAACCCTGCGGAATGCGAACGCGGCGTCCTTGCGGTCATCAAGGCGCTCGGGCCGCGCGCGTATCGGCTCGGTGTGCCGAAGCCGCCGGGCACGGACCCGCTGGCACTGCTTCCCCCGCCGAAGCCGCCCGTGAAGTGGGCGTTCTTCCCGGCGCCGCGCCCGCTGGAGATGC
>CADCTO010000111.1:0-361 GCA_902805585.1 uncultured Armatimonadota bacterium
AACCCAAGTAGGCTAACTGAGATAGGTGTCACCTATTTAGGGTACAGTGGCGGTTCGTGTTGGGGGCGGCCGACGAACATGGAGCCCACCCGCCGGTGCCCGTTTCAGGGTCGACGGTACGGAGGCGGCAACGCCGGCCACATCGCCGCCTGTCGTCGCGCGTCTCGTCGCGCCCACTCCCAGTAAGGTTCCGGCACATGGCCGCCCCCGTTCCCTCCACGGTGAGCCGACCCGCGCGCACCCTCTCTGCCGTCCGTGGGGTTTGCACGTCACCCGGCTGTCCGAGCGATCACTGTGACTTCGCATTTCTCAACTGTTGCCTCGATAGTAATTCTGCGTCAGCCGGCCTCCTGCAAGGAAA
>CADCTO010000111.1:439-10577 GCA_902805585.1 uncultured Armatimonadota bacterium
GGTTTTCCAACGAGGCCAAGTTCGCCAACCAGGTGCTCAACAAGGTCGCCGATCACGTCGAAAACGACTGGCGCGTCGTGCTCGACGATTTCGAGATCGAGATGTTATGACGCGTCCGGCTCACGAACGGGGCCGGCCCCACCTGCATGCCTTCTTTCCTGGCGGTGACGCCCACCGTGGGGTGTGCATGTGACACCGGCCGACCTGAGGCGGCTCCTGTTGCTTGCCGCGCTGTGGGGCGGCTCGTTCCTGTTCATCCGTGTGGCGGTGCATGGGCTCGGCCCGGTCGTGACCGCGACCGCGCGGGTATCTGTGGCGGGTCTGGCGCTCTTGCTTTATGCCGCCCTCACGCGGCAGGGGCTCGACCTGCGGGCGCGCTGGCCCCAGTACCTGGTGCTCGGTGCGATCGGGGCGGCGATCCCGTTCGCCCTGATCGCCGCCTCGGAAACGCGTCTGCCCGCTTCGATGGCCGCGATCCTGAACGCGACCACCCCGCTGTTCGGCGCGCTCGTGGGCGCGCTCTGGCTCCAGGAACCGCTCCGGGCGGGCAAGGCGGCGGGGATCGTCCTCGCGCTCACCGGCGTCGGCATCACCGTCGGCTGGGGGCCGCTCGCCCTGGACAGCCGGACCGTCGTCGCGATCGGCGCCTCGCTGCTCGCCGCGCTCTGCTACGCACTCGCGGGCGCCTACACCAAGGCCAGGCTCACGGGTGCGCCGCCGCTCGGGATGGCGGTCGGCAGTCTCGGGGCCGCGAGCCTGATCCTGCTGCCCGTCGCGCCTTTCGCCTTGCCCGCGGCGGCGACTCCGCCCTCCGCCGCCGCGCTCTGGTGCGTCCTCGCGCTCGCCCTGTTCTCGACCGCGTTCGCGTATATCCTGTACTTCCGCCTGGTGGTGGATGTCGGGCCGACGCGGGCGCTTACGGTGACCTTTCTGACGCCCGTGTTCGGGCTCCTGTGGGGCGCGCTGTTCCTCCATGAGGCCGTGAGCGCGGGCAAACTGCTCGGCGGGGCAATCGTCCTGGCGGGCACCGCGCTGGTCACCGAAACGGGCCCGCGCTCGCTGGGCTTGGGCGCGGGGGGCAAGGCACGGAGGAACCGATGAACTTTCCCCGACACAACGGCGGCCCGCCGAAACAGATCGTCGCGATGGGCGGGGGCGGGTTTTCGCAGGAGCCGGACAACCCGCTGCTGGACCGCTTCGTCCTCGACTGCGCCCGCGCGGAGCGCCGGCCGCGTGTCTGCTTCCTCGGCACGGCGAGCGACGACGCCCAGGGCTATGTCGAGAAGTTCATGGCGGCGTTCGGGCCGATGCCCTGCGTGCCCGGTTCTTCATGCACGCGCGTATCGCGTGGGACCGGCCGAAGGGGTGGTTTCGGAAAACCCGCTTTCCACAAACTACCTGGCGCACCGATAGAGGGTACAGAAACGCGAGGGACCTTTTGGAATCGAGGATAACGCTGCTGACGCTGGGCGTGGCCGACCTGCCACGTTCTATTTCCTTCTACCGGGACGGTCTCGGCTTTCGGCTTTCCGGCGCGAGCACACAGGAGGTCGCCTTCTTCCACGCGGGCGGCGTCGTTCTGGCTCTGTTTCCACGGCATCTGCTGGCGGAGGACGCCGGATTGGAGGACGAACCCGGAGGCGGCGGTTTCCGTGGGATCACCCTCGCCCACAACGTGCGCGAACGAGAGCAGGTGGACGCGGCGCTCGCCCAGGCCGAGGGCGCTGGCGCGACCGTTACGAAACCCGCGCAGGACGCCGCCTGGGGCGGACGCAGCGGCTACTTCCGCGATCCCGACGGGCACCTGTGGGAAGTGGCATGGAACCCCGGCCTGCCCCTCGGGCCGGACGGCACCATGACGCTTCCTGACTGAGCGGCGGTGCGTAGACAAGGAAGCGCGCATGTCTGCGTGGAATCCCTGGTTTATATACGTGAACGCGACGATGTACAGCTTCGACCGGGATCGTCCCTGCGCTTTCCGCGCCGATGGGCGAAGGCATGCGCCGGAAACCCGCTCGCTCCGAGGGGATGGGATGAAGCATCCGGAAAACACGATCGTGCCAGCCGTGTTGTTCTTCTGCCTCCTGGGCTTCGTCCGATGGCTCCGCAAGCGGAACGAGCCCCGGAAGTTGCTGGTCAGTACGGGCATAGGACTCTGTTGGGCCTTCATGAGCCTCCTGGCGCTGATTTTCCTGTTATCGTTGATGGGCTGAGAACGCCCGCCCCCTGCGGAATGCAGAAGTCGGGTCGGCAGTAGGAGAGTTCCAGTATGGACGACGTTTCGCAAGAAGAGATGGACCGGACGGACACAGCCCGGAAGCCGCCCCTGACGCAGCGCGAACTCAGCGCTCCCATCGCGGCGCTGATCGTCGTTCTCGCCCTCCTCGCTGTCGGCGCGTTGGGGTGGTACACGCTCGACGCCCCGAACCGGGGGCCGAACGGCCAGGACCTGTCGCGCCCCGCGGTGCAGCCTGCCGGGGCGGGCGGGCCACGGTGATGATCGAATACGCAGCCCGCGGCGTGGCAAAGGCCTGACCGCGGATCTCCGAAGGTGAACCTCCTGATTACGAAAGACCCCGATGGCAGCCGCGCCGGCGCGGCGTCCGCTTCCCTGCTCACGGCTGCGTTTCGCGGATCGGCCGTCGTGGTGACGGCGGCGCTGGCGCTCTTTATCGCCGGCAGGGCAATGGCGGCGCAGACGGTCCGGACGGCGGCGGGGCCGCGCGTGGCGGTGTTCGCACAGCCGGGATTCCCGTTTTACGGGGTCAACCCCACGGTCGCGCCCCAGCAGATCGCCGCCGACCTGCGTGCGGCGGGTGTCGCCGCCGACCTCCTCGACGCCGACGCGCTCGCCCGGCCCGACCGGTTCAACGCGAATCGCTACGCGGCCGTTATTTTCACCTACGGGAACACGTATCCGGCGGACGCGTTCGCGAACCTGAAACGGTTCCACCGGGCCGGCGGTTCGCTGGTGACCACGGGCATCCCGTTCACCCACCCGACCGCGCGCCGCACGGCGCGCGACTGGGAGGCGACGCCGTCCTGGGGACCGGCGGTGCATCTCGCCCCCGGCGAAGGGCCGCGGCCGGGTGCGAACGCGCTTCGCCTCCAGACCCAGCCGGACAACTGGACCGGCGTTTCTTCGGCGCGCTTTGCGGTCCGTCCCGGCGACGCCGTCGTGGTTTCCGTCGCCCTGCGCGAGACGGGCGGTCCCCCGCGGGCCCGCAGGGCCGCGACCGCCGGCGAGCAGGACGACAACCTGTACATCCGCTTCTTCGACACGACCGGCAAGTACCTGGAGCAGCGGGGCGTGCGTCTCACGCCGGCTTCTCCGGCCTGGCGAACGTTTGCGGCGCGCGCGGCGGCCCCGGCCGGGGCCGCCCACGCCGACCTGTCCGTGCAGCTGCGCCGCGGCGGACACCGGTTCCTGGTGGCCGATTTCGCGGCCCGCGTGAACGACCGACCGGTTTCGCTCCCCAACGCCGACCTGTCCCGGCGCGGCAGCGGGTTCCTCGACCTCGGACACGACGACGCGCCGGCGCGGTGGGGGCCGGACGGGATAGGGATCGGCGGCTTCGCCGGGCCGGGCGATCCCGATAAACCCGCGCCGGCCCGCGTCTCCCCCGGCGACCCGTTGAAGCTGTCCCGGCTGTTTTCCGGCCGGCCCGTGGTCCCGCAGCGTCCCGCCCCGCAGTGGCTCGATCGAGCGTCCGTGCCGAAGGGGGTTCGCGTGATCCCGGCCGTCGGCGAGCCGTCCCGGCCCCTGGTCGCGCTCGTGGTCCACGGGAGCGGCGCGTTCAAGGGCGCGGTGGACGCCTGGACCTTCCGTGCGGTCGAGGGAGAGCAGGAATATTTTGACACCCGGCAGATCCTCGCGCGGGCGACCGTGGCCGTGCTGGCACGGCGCCGCCTGCTGAACAGAAGCGCGGAGACCGTCGCCTTCCGCGCCCTGGACGCTTTGCCGCGCCCCGCCGCGTACGCGAACCTCACGCTGCCCCGGCCGGCCCGGCGCTACACGACCTTCCAGCCCAAGATGCCGCCGCCGGCCCGCCGTCTGTACGTCGCCGACGTGCGACGGCTGAGCCCGGACGAGAAGCTGCTGCTGATCTCGCTACAGGGCGTCGTCAACCGGAAACAGCCCCGCGTCTACCTGCTCTTCGACGACGACGATCAGCGCTGGCTGGACGAGATGCGGCGGCAAAAGGAGACCGGCGCGCCGATCCCGGTCGCGGATCCGTGGTCGCTCGTGGACACGTTCCGCGGGGAACTCAAGGGCGCGGTCGTGTGCGACCCGAAGGTCTACGTCTCGCCCTGCGTCGCGGTGTCTCTGGCGGGGATGGACGACCTGCTGGTCGCCAAAACGCCGCAACTCGCCGCCCGCGCCCGGATGCCCGTGACCGTGGACCTGCGCGGCAAGTTCAAGGATAATGCGGACGCGCTGCGCTACCTGCGGACGTACGTCGCGCCTCGCCTCGACCCCTACCTGACGTGCACCCTGGACCCGGCGGTCTTCCACCAGGGCGCGCTGGATTCCGTCATCGCCGCCCGGGGCTCGGTCTTCTGGATCACCGGGCCGCAGGCGCAGCACCTTCCCGGCGCCGATCAGCTTCGGGAGATGGAAGAGATCAAAGCGCTTCTCGCCCGGATGCCGCTCGGCGCCGTGGTGCGCGGTTTCTGGTGGCACGGCGACGGGATCGGGCTCCAGGAGAGCGCGGGCGTCGCGCTGGCGGGCCGCTTCGGCAAGGTCACGCTGGTGAGCGACCTCATCACCAACCTGTCCGTCCACAGCGGCGTCCGTGCGGACCGGCTGACGCAGAAGCCGCGCGCCCCCGCGCCGCCGCTGGACCGGGGCAAGGTGTACGTCGCCTTCACCATGTCCGATGGCGACAACCTCGTCACCTGGCGCAGCTACTTCCGGCGCTACTTCGACGACCCCGTGCGCGGCACGATCCCGGTCGGCTGGGGCATGAGCCCGGCGATCCTGGACCTCGCGCCGTCCTGGGCGCGGTGGTACTACGAACAGGCCACACCCAACGACGAGTTCCTCTGCGACGTTTCGGGCGTCGCCTACATGTACCCGTCGTCGTGGGGGACCGCGCTGAAGGACCGGGACGAAGCCTTCCGCTGGTTCTACGGGCGGACGCGCGAGTACATGGCGCGCACGGACATGCGCACGATCCGCCTGATGGACGTCCAGGCCGACGACATCGCCCGCGTCGGCCCGCTGCTGCCCGGCGTCCCGTTCCTGATGCCCGACTACGGCCACGCCGGGCCCACGTTGTATTCCGCGCTCACCTACGACCTGCCCACCGGCCAGTCCGTCTTCCGCGCGGTCACCAGCGGGAGCGGCCCGCAAAACCTGGCCGACCAGATCCGCACCCGCGCGGGCGCCGGGCGTCCGGCCTTCGTGAACGCCTTCATCTGGAACTGGGGTTCGAACCTGGGCGACCTGAAGAAGACGCTGGAACTGTTGGGCCCCGACTACGTCGCGGTCACCCCCTCGCAGCTCAACGAACTCTACCGCGCGGCCCGACAAACACCAAGGAGGCGGTGATGGACGAAACGACGGTCGCCCTGGGCGACCTGGACCTGAAACTGGTGGACCAGACCTGGAACGTCGCCAGGCGGAACCAGTCGGTCGGGGGGAAGCCGCTGCGCATCGGCGGGCGGGATTTCGCGCACGGCGTCGGGACCCACGCCGACAGCCGGATCACCCTGCGCCTCGACCGCGCGGTGCGCCGGTTCCGCGCCTGGGCCGGGGTTGACGACGGCACGGGGGACCGGGCCAGCCTGCGCTTCTCCGTGCACGGCGACGGGCGCGAGTTGTGGAACAGCGGGATACGCAGAAAGAACGACCCGGCGGTCCCGGTCGATCTGGACGTCTCACGGGTTCAATGGCTGACACTCCTCGTCGACGACGCCGGCGACGGCAACGCCGAGGACCACGCGGACTGGGCGGAGGCCGTCTTCGAAGGGGAGGGCAAAAAACGTCCCGCCCTCGTCGCCCGCCTGCCGGAGGACGAGAACGCGTTTCTGCCGGGGCGCCTGTGGTGCGACACGGACGACAGGCCCATCCAGGCGCACGGCGGCGGCGTCCTGCGGCACGGCGACCGCTGGTGGTGGTACGGGGAGGACCGGTCCGAAGGGTACGTCGCCATCGGCACGACCGCCTACACCTCGACGGACCTGCTGCGCTGGAAGCGCGTGGGGGTGGTCCTGCCGCGCTCGGCGTACGACAAGGCGCACGGGGACCGGACGCTCTGCGAGCGGCCCAAGGTCGTGTACAACCCGGCCACCCGCGCCTTCGTCCTGTGGTTCCACTACGACCGGTCCGGGTACGGGGATTCGCGGGCGGGCGTCGCCGTCGCGGACCGCCCCGAGGGGCCGTTCCGTTTCCTGGGCGCGCACCGGCCCATCGAGACGAGCACCTTCCGCGACATGAACCTGTTCGTGGACGACGACCGCCGCGCCTACGTTTTCTACGCCGGCGAAGACAACGCGACCATGCACGTCGTGCGCCTGAACCCGGAGTGGACGGGGCCCGAGCAGCCGATGGTGGAGGGGAAGACCTGGGCCCGGATCCTGGTCCGCAAGATGCGCGAAGCGCCGGCCCCGTTCAGGCACGCCGGCAAATACTACCTGATCACCTCCGGCTGCACCGGCTGGAACCCCAACCCGGCGGATCTGGCCGTCGCCGACCAGCCGCTCGGCCCGTGGGAGTCGCTGGGCAACCCCTGCGTCGGCGCCGGCGCGGACAAGACGTTCCAGACGCAGAGCACGTTCGTGCTCCCCACGCCGGGCGCGCCGCCGGGCAACTTCCTGTATCTGGGGGACCGCTGGAAGCCGGAGGCGCTGGCCGACGCGCGGTACGTCTGGCTGCCCTTCCGCATGGAAGGGGAACGGAGCGCGCCGCTCCGCTGGACATCGCGTTGGACGCTGGACCGGCGCGACGGCGCAAAGAGCGCGTAAAGCCCGCAGGAAGGAACCGCACGATGGAGAAGGCGCTGCGCGCTTCGCGCGTCCGACTGGGAGTGTGCTACTACCCGGAGCACTGGCCCGAGAGTCTCTGGGAGGACGACCTGCGGCGGATGCACGAGATGGGCCTGGAGGTCATCCGCATCGGGGAGTTCGCCTGGTCGCTCTTCGAGCCCGAGGAAGGCCGCTTCACGTTCGATCTTTTCGACCGCGTGATGGACCTCGCCCACCGCCACGGGCTCGGCGTCATCCTGGGCACCCCGACCGCGACGCCGCCCGCGTGGCTGACGCACAGGTACCCCGAGGTCCTGAACGTGTCGCAGGCCGGCGTCGTCTACCGGCACGGGCAGCGCCGCCATTACAACTACAATGCGCCGGTCTACCGCGACCTGTGCGCGCGCATCGCCGGCCGGATGGCGGCCCACTACCACGACCACCCCGCGCTCGTGGGCTGGCAGATCGACAACGAGCTGAACTGCGAAGTCAACGTGTTCTACGCCCCCGCCGACCAGGCGGCGTTCCGCGTCTGGCTGAAGGACCGGTACGGCACCCTGGAGCGGCTGAACGAGGCGTGGGGGGCGGTGTTCTGGAACCAGACCTACTCGGACTGGGAACAGGTACACCTGACAGGGCCCACGCCGTCGGCCGCCCCGAACCCGCACCAGGCGCTGGACGAGAAGCGGTTCATCTCGGATTCGGCCATCGCGTTCGCCCGGCTCCAGGCGGAGGCGATCCGCGCGCACGATACGACGCACTTCGTCACCACGAACGGCCTCTTCGGGCACCTGGACAGCCACCGATTGACCGACGAGATGCTCGACTTCTTCTCGTACGACTCGTACCCGCAGTTCGCCACGCTCTGGCCCGACGGGGGAGACGACCCACTGCTGGACCGCCGGTGGGGCGCCAACCTGTCGGTCACGCGCGACATCTCCCCGCTGTTCTGCGTCATGGAGCAGCAGTCCGGCCCGGGAGGCTGGGTCAACCGCATCGAGCAGCCGACGCCCCGGCCCGGACAGCTACGCCTTTGGACCTACCAGTCGATCGCGCACGGGGCGGACCTGGTGCTCTACTTCCGCTGGCGGACCGCCACCGTCGGCACCGAGATCTACTGGCACGGCATCAACGACTACCACAACCGGCCCAACCGCCGCTGCGCGGAGGTCGCGCAGGTGGGCCGGGAGATCGCCGGTCTGGGTGCCGCGCTGGCGGGGGCGCGGTACCGGGCGGACGTTGCGATCCTCAGGGACTACGCCAACGAGTGGGACGGCGAACTCGACACCTGGCACGGCCCCTACGAGCGCCAGAGCGTTGCCGCCTGGTTCAAGGCGCTTCAGCACCGCCACGTGCCGGCCGACATCGTGTACCTGCGCCCGGAGACCGCCGCATCGGACCTTGGACGGTACCGCTGCCTGATCTACCCCCACCCGACGATCCTGACGGACGATGCGGCCGCCGTGTTGAAGGAGTACGTCCGCGCCGGGGGCACAATCGTTTTCGGCTGCCGGACCGGCTACAAAGACGACCGCGGGCACTGCGTGATGCGCCCCTTCCCGGGGCCGGTCGCCGACCTGTGCGGCGTGACCGTGGAAGATTTCACGCGTATCGGGCCGCATCAACAGGAGCCGACGATCCGGTGGGAGGTGTCGCCTGGGCATCCGGGCCCCTTCGCCTCGGGGCCCTTCAACGACATCCTGCGCGTGGAAAGCGCAGAGGCGCAGGTGCTCGCCGTCTACGCCGAAGACGCCGGCTACTACGCCGGGAAGCCGGCTCTGGTGGAGCACCCGTGGGGTGGGGGGAGCGCGTACACCTTCGGCGGCGTCTTCACGGCGCCGGTGGCGCACGCTCTCGCAGACCACCTGTCGCTCGTGTCGCCGCTCGCGGACCGGCTCACGGTACCCCCGGCCGTCGAGCTGGCCGTCCGGGAGCAGCCGAACAGCGGCGACCGGTTCGTCTTCCTGCTGAACTACGCCGATACGCCGCAGACCGTCCGCATACACCGTGAGGCGACCGACCTGCTGTCGGGCGAGCGCCTCGACGGCGAGCGGACGCTGCCGCCGTACGAGGTTCTGGTGCTTCGCTGCTGATGCTGGGTAAATAGGACCCGTCACTTCGCGGGTGCACCATGGACCGTGCCGGGCCAGGGGCGCCCGCAGGGTACAATACGCAAAAACGGCGCTCGGACCACGAGCGCCGCCTCCCGTACGGTACCGGTTTCACGGTCACCCACCACCGGCCGCCGGGGCGGGGCAGGATGTAGTAATGCCAAGCATACGACAGGCGAAAGTCGCCGAGATGATCAAGCGCGAGCTTGCCGAGATACTGCTGCGCGACATGCGCGACCCGCGGCTCGCGCTGGTGACGGTCAGCGACGTCGAGGTCGCGCGCGATTTCACGAGCGCCAAGGTGTTCGTGTCGTCGATGGGCGACGCGCAGGAGAAGGCGGACGCGCTCAAAGCGCTGCAGGGCGCGGCCGGGTTTCTGCGCGGCCAGCTCGGGCACCGCATCGAGCTGCGCACCGTACCGGCCTTGATGTTCCGCTACGACACCGGCATCGAGCGTGGCGCGCGGATGTTTGAGCTGCTGCGCCAGGAGAGCGCCGGATTTACCGGGACACAGGAGGATGGTGCGGATGGTCAGCCCCGTTCAGCGGGACCAGATGGAGCAGGCGACCGCGGCGATTCGTGAAGCCCGCGAGATCCTTCTCGCCTGCCATATCAACCCGGACGGCGATACCCTCGGCTCCATGATCGCGCTCGGACTCGGGCTGGAGCAGATCGGCAAAGCAATAACGATGCTGTCGGCGGACGGCGTCCCCGGCCTGTACACGTTCCTCCCCTATGTGGAGCATGTCGTCGCGAGCACCGAACGGCGCGATTTCGGGCTCGCCATCGTCCTGGATGCCGGCGACCTGAGCCGCGTGGGCGGGTCGCAGGAGGCGGTCCTTTCCGCGCCGCACCTGATGGACATCGACCACCACGTGACGGCCGGGCAGTTCGGGGACGTCCGCCTGCTCGATTCGACCGCCGCCGCCACGGGCGAGATCGTGTACGACCTCCTCGTGGCGCTCGGCGTCACGATCACGCTCCCCATGGCCGAGTGCCTGTTGTGCGCGCTGCTGACCGACACGGGTTCGTTCCGCTTCATGAACGTCACGCCGCGC
>CADCTO010000112.1 GCA_902805585.1 uncultured Armatimonadota bacterium
GTTCATGGCCGCCGTCTGCCAGCCGTAGTCGGCAGGCCGGGCCGCTCGCACGGCGCGGACGAACGTGCCGACTCCCGGGCGGGCTTCGACGAGCCCCTGCGCGGTCAGGGTGCGCAGCGCCTTCTGCACGGTGACCGGGCCGGCCTGATGGCGGGCTGCCAGGGCGCGAGTCGACGGCAGCCGTGCGCCGGGCGGTGCCGTGGCGATCCACTCCCGGAGCTCGGAGGCGATCCGGCTTCCGCTATCGTCGAGCATGACAGCACACGATAGCGCTACTGCGACGCTCATCCGCCCGCTACCGGTGCCCACGGCGGGGCTCGCCTGGGGACTGCTCGGCGTGCTGGCCTTCTCCTTCTCGTTGCCCTTCACCCGCGTCGCGGTGGCCGGACTCGACCCGCTGTTCATCGGTGCAGGCCGGGCGGTGGTCGCCGCGGGCCTGGCGGCGACGGCGCTGGCGGTCACCCGGCAGCGCGCTCCCCGCGGGACCCAGTGGTGGCGCCTGGCCGTGGTCGGTGGTGGCGTGGTCACGGGCTTCCCGCTCCTCACGTCGTACGCCCTCACCAGCGCGCCCGCCAGCCACGGCGCCGTCGTCATCGCCCTGCTGCCGGCGGCGACCGCGGTGGTGGCCGTGCTCCGAGCTGGGGAGCGTCCACCGACGGCGTTCTGGCTCGCGACCGGCGCGGGCGCCCTGGTCGCGGTCGGCTTCGCCGCTGCCGGTTCGGGCGGACTGGGCGGCCTGCACCTCGCCGACCTGCTGCTCTTCGGCGCCGTCCTGGCCGCCGCCGCGGGCTACGCCGAAGGCGGGCTGCTCGCCCGGGAGCTCGGCGCGTGGCAGACCATCTCGTGGGCGCTCGTCCTCGCCGCACCGGTCACCGGCGCCCTGACCCTGGTGTCCGTCACCGGGAGCCCGCCCCAGGGCACCGCCGGGCAGTGGGCGGCCTTCGGCTACCTCGCGGCGGTCAGCATGTACCTGGGCTTCTTCGCCTGGTACCGCGGCCTGGCGATCGGGCCGATGGCCCGCGTCAGCCAGATGCAGCTCGTGCAGCCGGTGCTGAGCCTCGTCTGGGCCGGACTGTTGCTGGGCGAGGTGCTCACGCCCGCCACGCTCGTCGGCGGCCTGGCCGTCGTCCTGTGCGCCGGTCTCGCCGTCCGCGTGCGCGCGCCCGGCGCCGGTAGCGCCGCCGGCCTGACCGAGGTCAGCTCCACGGCGACACAATGCTTGCCGCTCGTGGCTTGCCGGTCGCATGAATGACAAGTGCCCCTGAAGGCGGCTTCAGGGACATGCGGCACCAGGGTTCCAGAGTGGGCGGCTCGGGCCGCGCCCGACGGGCTCGCCGCCTGGCGAACACGAAGTTCGGTTTATGGCGCTGAGCTGAGCCGGCCAACTACGCCGCGAAGGCGGCTCGAGGTCGCCGTCAGCGCGGGAAGTCCACCGCGCCGATGGTCAGTCACTCCGACGGCGGCTTACCCAAACGTCTCGATGAGAGGCAGTCCGCGGTGTAAGCCAAACGCCCCTGCCACTCAAGTTGCGTCGTCGTGTCCGCGATCCATTCAAGCCACAACCGCGCGGTCGCCTCGGACGTGCGCCAGTTGTTCTGACGCTTGGCATGTCCGCGCATGAGACCCGCCAAGGCGAAACCCGCGACATCGACGGCGCTGGACGGCCAGCCCAGGACGTCTGGGATGTACCCGCGCGCTTCCCGCCTGGCAGCGCGGCGTTCGTCTCGGGTCATCGATTCTCCTACTTCGTGCCAGGTGCTCAGTCTCGCGATTGTTTGTGGTGCCAGGTCAGGCGCGACGGTGAGGCGCAGCGTCGCCGAAGGGCGGCTTCAGCCTGCGGCGGGCTCGGCATCAAGGGGCGATCTGGGTGCGACAGCACAGTCCAACACGGGAAATGCGCGACTCGTCCCTACGTGCAACGGTCCGTGGAGTCGACGACCCGCCGGATGAAGTCGGACCTGCCGTCCGTGTAGGCCGCCCGGTCCCTCCTTCCGGAAGCGCTGCCCGGAACGACCAGTGCATCCTGACACTCATACGGCACCATGCGAACCCGTGTGGACATCTGCCGACACTCCCTCTGCTGCCTGCGTCTTCTGCGACCTGTTGTTGAACACGGGGAGGGCACGCTGGGTGGCGCAGGAGCAGCAGGTCGTGGCCTTCCTTCCGCTGGACGCCGATGCACTGGCCCCTGGGCACACGCTGGTGGTGCCACGTGCCCACCACGTTGGGGTGTTGGACACCCCTGCTGGCCTTCTCGGCGCGACGATGGAACTCGTCCAGCGAGTGGGGTGCGCGATGCAGGAGGCGCTGGGTGCGTCAGGGGTTGTAGTCCTCAACGCGAGTGGTCCGTATTCCGGGCAGAGCGTTGGGCATCTGCACTTCCACGTCGTGCCGTGCTGGCCCGATGACGAGGCCACGTTCTGGCCTACCGAGCGCTCTGCCAGGAGGGTGGGCGGCGTTGTGCACGAGCTCATCGCGCAGCGGCTGGGCGACGCGCGGCCGTAGGCCGCGTAGTACCGCCCCGTGCAGTGGCCCCGGCGCTGGGACTCGATGCGGCCGCCGGCCGCCCGAGCGGCCGGCGGGGCAAGGAGCGACAGGCCGGCCAGTCCGGCCGCCGCCGCGATCATCGTCGATGTCTTCACGAACACAAACCTTTCTCAGCGCCCTTTCCGCGTCAGGCGGAGGGCCGTATCTTTAGTATAACCCGGCACGTCGAGCGCGAGGTTTCCACCGGCATGATCTGTTTCTTTAGGCGCAGGGTTCCAGGCGCCGGTGGCGGGGTCGAGCCATTCGGCCCGCCAGCGGCCGGCGGGCACGTCGAGGACAAGCGGGACGGCGGCACCGCCGCCGCCGTTCAGGTAGAGCGCGTACGTCTTGCCCGGCTCGGCCAGCGCCGTCGCCCGCACGCCGTCCGGCAGATTCCCGGCGACGGCGGCGTTGTGGGGGCGCATCTTGAGGAAGTCAAAGCCGTTCATGAAGTCGCGCAGAATCTTGTATTGGGCGCGCAGGGCGCGGCTGCCGCCGCCGGGCTGCGTCTTCGGGTAGGCGAACGTGCCGTCCTCATGGCCGCCGGCCGTGAACGAGTAGTCCAGGTGGCTGAACCCGCCGCCGCCCGCCAGCAGGAATTCCCAGGCCTGTGTCCGGTACGTGGCGTCGTCGGTGCCGGCGAAACCGGTCTCGTCGAACGCGATCACCCTGTTCAGACCGTAGTTCACGCGCACAGCGTCGGGCGGGCTGGCGTAGTGGAAGTTGAAGACGGAGACGCCCGGGTGCGGGCTCTTGATCTCGGCCGAGCCGTTGGCGATGTTCTGGGCGATCAGGTGCTTGTCGGAGCGCCCGCGCTGCGCGTCCGTGATGGTGTCGGCGATGTGGTGCTGCCACTCCATCGTGATGCCGCCGAAGTAGGGCTCGTTGGCGATCTCGAAGTAGACGTTGTCGAAGCCCTTCACGGCGTCCACGAGCTTGCGCGTGAGCGCATCGTGGATGGCAAGCATCTTGGCGTCTTTGAGGGTGTAGACGTCGGTGCGGGCCATCTCGCCGACGCCGTTGACGTTGTTCCTGGCGTTCATGGGGCTGACGGCCCACATGTTGTCCTCGTAGAACGGGCAGAAGAGGACCAGTTCGAGCACGACGCCGTGCCGGCCCGCCTCGCGGCAGTAGTCGGACAGGCGCCGGAAATAGGCGTCGTTCCAGCGACCCAGGTCGAACTTGCCGAGCCCGTCGGCCGCGCCCGGGGTGTCGGTGCGTGGCCAGGGGGCGCAGAAGCGCTCGGGCTTCGGCGCGAGCGTGTTGGAGGCGATGTTGAAGTTGCCGGCCACCTCGCGGTACGCACCGGAGAAGACGCGCGACTGGTTCAGGCCGAATCGCTTGAGTTCGCGGACGTACGCCTTGTAGTCGAAGTCGAGGTTGAGCAGCGCCCCGTAGTGCTCGGCGGACGATAGCAGGATGGCGGGCTTGTTCCGGAACAGGAAGTAGTGGCCGTTGTCGGGGTGCAGGGCGATCGGTCTCATGCGGTAGATTCCGCCGTCGCCGTGCGCACCACCTCCCCCGCCCGTTCCCAGGAAGCAAGGAGCCGGTCGTACCAGGCTTGTTCGTCGCTGCTCTCGATCTTGCCGTCCGCGTCGAGGTGCGCCACAACGCGGCGCGCCCCTTCGGCGTACGGGATCGTGTAGCGGAAGCCGAGGTCGGCATGTGCCGCGCCGTTGTCGAACACGTTGTTGAACTGGAAGTTCTGGGCGAGAATGGCACCCTGCTTCGGAGTGACCCGGGCCAGAAGGTCGGTCGGGATGTGGACGAGGCGCGGGGCCGGTGCGCCGAGCGCGTCTGCGCACAGACGATACATCCGGTTCCAGGTCAGCCACTCGTCGCCGGCCACGTTGTAGGCCTTGCCCAAGGCGGCCGGGTTGCCGGCGGCGGCGGCGAAGGCGGTGCCCACGTCGTCGGCGTGGCAGGCGGTCCATAGCGAGTTGCCGTCGCCGTGGACGATTACCGGCTTGTTCTTGCGGAGCCGGTCGGCCCAAGCGGTCCCGCCGCCGAAGGCGTGGAGGATGGCGCCCCGGTCGCGATAGGTGTGGGCGGGCCGCAGGATCGTGAGCGGGAAGTCCCCGCGGCGTTCGGCTTCGAGCAGGACGTCTTCGCACCGGACCTTGTCGCGGCCGTAGCCGTTGCGCCCGGCGCGCGGGGCGTCCTCGCGGATGGGCAGGTCGGCGACGGGCTGGTCGTACACGTCCACGGTGGAGCAGAAGACGAACTGCCCGATGCGCCCCCGGAACGCGCGCACGACGCTCTCGGCCTCTTCGGGCGCGTACCCCACCATGTCGATGACGCAGTCCCACGTGCCCGCTTCGGCCATCCGCGCCTCGAAGGCGGCGAAGTCCTTGCGGTCGCCCCGGATGGTCTTGACGCCTTCCGGCGGCTGGGTATCGCTCCGGCCCCGGTTGTAGTGGGTGACGGAAACGCCCCCCATCCCCAGCAGGCTGCGCGTGATGCTCGTGCTGATCAGCCCCGTGCCGCCGATGAGGAGGACGTTCACGCTGCTGCCGCCGTCTTCCCGGGCGGCGGGAAGCCGCGCGCCGTGTCGTCGAGCACGAGGACCCAGTCCGGTCCTCCGTGCGGCGGTGTGAACGTGCGGGAGGACCGAGGGTTGTCGAACGCTTCTATGAAGCGGGCCGTGCCTGTGCGTGGGTCGTACCAATAGGCGACGAGGCGGTCGCCCGCCATTTTGTTCAGATCGATGTCGGCGGCCTTGCCGGACGGGAGGTAGACGAAGGCGTAGCCGCCCCCTTCGTCGCGAGTCGCCTGGACGTGGTGCGTCCCCTCCCCCGCGTCCGACAGGATCAGCGACGGGTCGGGAACGCGGCTCAGGAAGGGGCGCGACAGGAGCAGGTCTTTGGCGTGGCGCATCTGGCCGCTGCCGGGCAGGTGCAGCGCCTCGTGCCAGGGGCGGCGGCACGCGCTGAGCGGGCCGCGGTCGGGCCGCCACATCTGCCAGATCGGGTGGCAGCCGTAAGTGTGGCCGTGCGCCCCCGCGAACAGCGCCCAGTAGATCGCTTTGCGGTTGTCGAAGTCGTCCAGGTAGCCGTTGTCCAGCTTGAACCCGGCGGGGTGGTCCTCGTAGCCGGGCTCGGCGTCCATGCAGGGCTTGACCGGCGTGCGGGCGTAGTCCCCGGCGATGCAGTGGTAGCTGTCCCGGTTGCGCCCGTGGCCGGTCTGCCACATGTTGAAGTCGAGCCAGTCGTCGTCGTGGAAGTATTCCGCCGACGTGCCGCCGCCCATCGGGTGGAACGAGCGCAGGTGCGCGCCGCCGTCGCCCTCCGCGAGCCCCGCGGCCATGGCGCGGATGACGGCCTTGTGGTGGTCGGTCTCGACGCGCCGGTCGCCGCCCAGGATCCAGATCAGGGGCCGGTCGGCGTAGCGCCGGCCGAGGAACGCGCCGAAGGCGTGCGCGTTCTCGGGCGTGAAGATCTCGGGGCCCGCCCCCCACGTGCCCTTGTTCCATTTGTCGCCCCACGTCGGCAGCATGCCGATGTGCAGGCCGAGCGTGGCGGCCCAGTCCACGACATAGTCGACGTCCTCGAAGTAGGCCTCGTTCGGGCGCGTCGGGTCGTTGTCGTGGAGCGGCCGGTGCCCCTGCGCGCTGGGCACGCCCAGCCCGTCCAGTTCCGCGAGCACCACCGCCTGGATGACCGTGAAGCCCTTGGCGGCGCGGTCCTGGAGGTAGATGTCGGCCTCGGCGCGCGTGCACCGGTGGAACAGCTCCCAGGCCGTGTCGCCCAGGTAGAAGAACGGAGCGCCGTCCTCACGGACGAGAAAACGCCGATTATCGCTGACCTTGAGCCGCATTAGCGGGCTGCCCCCCTTGTGTTGACTTTTCCCGGCTCCGGGAACCGCTTGTTCTGGGCGTCAAGCACGAGCACCCAATCGTTGCCGGCGCCGTTCGACGGCGGCGTGAACGCCCGCTCGCCCGTGGTCGGGAAGGTGCCAGCCGTGCTGGCGCGCCCGGTGCGCGGGTCATACCAGTGGGCGCGTGCGGTCGTACCGGTGATCCTGTCCATCCGGACGGTGACCGGCCGCCCCGACGCGGTGTAGACGAACAGATAACTGCCGTCGGTGGCGCGGGTCGCCTGCACGCGGTCGGTACCGCTCCCCGCGTCCGAAGCCAAAACGCTCTGGTCCGGCACGCGGACGAGCATGGGCCGCGACTCGATCAGGTTCCGCAGGTGCTGCATCTGGGCGGCGCCGGGCCGGTCGATGGCATCGTACCAGAACGAGAGCGGTCCGTTGACGCCCTTTCCCCAGCGTGGCGCGTGCATCTGCCACACGGAATGGTTGCCGTAGGTGTGGCCGTGCGCGCCCGCGAACACGTCCCAGTAGGCGATCTTACGGACTTCATAGTCGTTGGAGTAGCCGAATCGGGCGGCGTTGAAGGCGATGGGGTGATCTTCGTACAGCGGCTCGCCGTCCATCACGGGCTTGGTGGGCGTCCGGTCGTAGTCGCTTTTCATCCGGTTCCAGACGTCCGTGTTGGTGTTGTGGCCGGTCTGCCACATGTTGAAATCCAGCCACGGGGCGTCGTGGAACCACCGCGACGAGGTCGAGCCGCCGGTCGGGTGGAAAGTGGTCAGCGCGTCGTCCGGCTTCCCGCCGGACCCGGCGGTGACCCCTTCCGCCATGGCCGCCCAGATCGCCTGCTGTGCGGGCGCATCGGGGTTGCGGTCGCCGCCCAGCACCCAGATGACCGGTTTTTTGCCGTAGCGCTTTGCGAGGAACTCACCGTAGGCGCGGGCGGACGCGGGCGTGAAGATGTTATTGTTATTGACCCACTGCCCCCAGGTCGGCAGCAGGGCGATGTAAAGGCCCCGGCGCGCCGCCTCATCCACGATGTAGTCGACGTGGTCCCAGTAGTCGTATTGCGCGGCGTCTTTGGGGTCGGAGCCGGGCGTGGTGTCGGGCTGCGTCGGATCGTTGTTCCGCAGGGGACGGTCCCCGTGGGCGTTGGGCGTGTTCAGGCCGTCGATCTCGGCCAGCGCGACGGCCTGGATCGCGGTGTACCGCCGGTCCGCCCGGTTCTGGAGGTAGCGCACGGCCTCGGCGCGGTCGAGCCGGTGGAACAGCTCCCAGGCAGTGTCACCGAGGTAGAAGAACGGCTGGCCGTCCGCCTTGACCAGGAAGCGTTTGTTGGGGCTCACCTTCAGCCGCGGCAGCGACGCCGCCGACGCGGCGGGTGCGATCGACAGAACCACCGCCACCACGGCGGTAGCGACGGAAAACCAGGCGACCGCGTGGCGGCGCGCCATGATGCTACGGCACAAAGCTATTTCCTTGCCTTCTTGTCGGAGGTCGTGCCGCGGAGGGCGGCCGTGATGGTGGCGAAAAACTCCTCGCGCATGGCGTCGAAATTGACCCGTGTCGCGTCCAGGTAGTGGTACGGCTGGCCGCTTGCGGCTTCGGCGGTGGCGAACACGCCGGGATCGGTGCCCGTCACGCGCACCTTCCGCACCTCACGCCATGTGCGGGGCGCGAAGAAGAGCATCGGGCCGGCGCCGTCGGCCAATCCGTCGTCGCGGTCGGGGCGCTCCTTGCGGGTGCTGCGCTCCCAGAACATTTGGGCGACCCGGCGCATCTCCTGGGTGACGGGCGTGTCCGGCAGCCCGTCGAAGCGCTCCACGGGCATGATCGGCGGCTGCGGGCGCTGCGGCCACCAGAGCGGGCTGGCGCCGAAGTTCGCCATCCGGCAGCGGGTGGCGACGATGGTGTTGGCCCACTTGTCCTGCCCGTTGTAGGCCGTCAGGTCCGTCATCAGGACGACGAGCTTCGGGGCGATGGTCGGGTCCATCAGGCAGGCGCTCGCGACCGTGTTCAGGGGCCCGCCGACGAAGACGACGACGGGCTTCGCGGGCGACGCGCGCCGCGCCAGATCGACCAGGAGGCGGGCGCCCGGCGAATCGACGGGGGCGGTGTCCTCGACCTTGCCGCTCGTGGGGCGGGCGAAGACGCGGTCCGCGCCCACGGTGATCTCCGGGAGGTTCTTCCAGCCCGACCGGCGGACGATGTCGAGGTTTTCGCGGAAGTCTTTCAGGCCGTCGTCGACCTTGTACTGCTTCCCGCCGTTCCACAGGTCCTTGGTCAGCACGATCCCCTTCAGGTTCGCCTGACCGAGGTGGGCCTTGGCGAAGACGTACTCGTCGTCGTTCGTGTCCTTCAGCCAGTCGTTGTCATAGACGAGCGGGCAGTCGCGCGGCAGGCGCTGCAGTTCGGCCAGCGTCGGGGGCGTCATGTCGTCCTCCGCACGTCGAAAACCCAGTCCTGCCCGTTCGGGACCGGCAGGGGGACGGTCCCGCCGCCCCGGTGGGGGGGCAGCGGCGCGTACGCGCCCGTGCGCGGGTCGAAGCGGCGCATGGTGAATGTGGCGTCCGCGGGCGCACCTTCCAGCGTGAGGGCGCCCTCGGCGTTCAGGCCACGCACGTAGACGAGGTATTCGCGCCCGCCCGGGTCGGCCAGCGCCCAATAGGCGACGCGCGGCGGGCGCCCCTGGCGGTCTCCCACCACGCCCTCGTCCCGGCCGCGCGGGACCGCGGTCGTCACCAGCTCGTCGCGAGGTTCCAGCTTCCACCAGTCCCGCGCGGCGAAGAAGGCGCGCAGGTGACCCAGCTGCGCCTCCCAGTCGTCGTTCTTGGCGGCGTCCACGTCGAACAGGCCCCGGCAGCGGTGGCCGCCGAAGTAGGTCGTGCCGAAGCCGGTGACGACGTAGCCGCCGGCCATCGCGATGTCCCAGGTCGCCGCGCGGGTGACGTCGGCGTCGGCGCTGTTGGCCTTGTTGACCATCCCGTCCTCGGCCTCGCGCCGGTAGTAGGCGTATTCGGCGTTGACGACGGGCCTGTTTTCGTCGCGGCAGAACAGGATCGAGCCGTGCAGGTCGTCGTAGGTCTGCATGTAGTCGCCGAAGTCGTTCCAGGGCGCGCCGGCGAACGGCTTCAGGTGCTCCCGCCCGTCGCCGCTGGTGTGGACGGCGCGCAGGCGGCGGTGCGGGTCGGCGCGGGCGATCTCCGCGCCGACGGCCGCGCAGAGGCGGCGGGACGCGGCGTGGTCGCGCGTCATCGCCCATTCGCCGGCGACGATGAAGAAGACGGGGAAGGCGCTGTAGCGCGCGACGATATAGCGGGCGTAGCGCAGACGGGCTTCGTCCGAGGGGAAGTGCTGCCAGCTCTGCTTGCTCTCGCCTTTATCCGTCCAGGCCAGCACCAGCCCGGCGACCATCCCGCGCTCGGCGAGGTGCCGGACGCGCGCGTCCACCTCCCGCCAGTAGACAGGGTTGATGGCCTCGCCCGCCAGGTCGGAGAACGGCATGCCGCCGTCGTTGTTCCAGTCCGCTTCGCTGATGAGCATGGAGTGGACGACGTTGAATCCCTGGCGGGCGCGGACGTCGAGGTAGCGGAATACGGCCGCCCGGTCGTGTTGTTCTTTCTCGCTGTTGGTGTAGAGCGCCCAGGCCGTGTCGCCCAGCCACCAGAACGGCGTGCCGTCCTGCCAGGCGAAGTGGCGCGGGTGGCCCGCCATGGCGCGGACGCTCCCCCGGCGCTTCGAGGGCACGCAGCGGAACGCGCCGCCCGAGCCGTCGAGCCCGGCGTCGGACGAGCGGACGGTCCACCGCCACTCGCCCTCGACGTCCGGCGAGAAGCGCAACCGCCACGTCTTCCCCCCGTCCCAGAACAGCGGGATCGTGCGGCCGGGGCCGCCGCCGGGCGGCGTCAGCACTGCCGAAGCGGTCACGGCCGCGTACGGGTTGGCGTGATCGCCGGAGGCGGCCAGCGCCGCCTCGAAGACGCCGAAGCGGGGCACGTCCGTTCCGGCGGATTCGGCGCCGGGCGCGAGCGCGGCGGTGAGCGTCGGCATCATCAGCAGCGTCCTCCGGCTCAGGCGCGGCGCGGGGCCGCGCCCGGATTCACGGCCGTTTTTCTTTGAGATGGGCATCGAAAAAGTTGCGGACGGTCTCGAACGCTTCGGCGCCGGGTACGCGCACACCGAGCAGTGCCAGCATCACGCCGGCGGCTGCGATCCACTTC
>CADCTO010000113.1 GCA_902805585.1 uncultured Armatimonadota bacterium
GTCAGGTGTCCAGACTGGGCAGCACGGACGCTGTGAGCGCGTGTTTCGGCGGTGCGCCCCCGAGAACGGCCTCCAGGTCGTCGATGAGCCAGTCCAGCGTGCGCCGTACCGAGGCCATGGTGCCGCCGGCCCGGTGCGGCGTCAGGTAGGCGTTGGGCAGGGTCCGCAACACGGCGTCCTGCTCCAGCGGCTCCCGGTCGAACACGTCGATGGCCGCGTACAGGTCGCCCCGCTGGAGCCTCTGCGCGAGGGCGTCGGTGTCCACGAGGGCGGCGCGGGCGACGTTGACGAGAACGTCGCCCGGCCGGAACCGCGCGATCTCCTCCCGCCCGATCAGGTGCAGGGTCCGGGGCGGGAGATCGTCCGCCCGCGCCGCGCCGGGCGCGGGCGTGCCCCGTGCTTCGCCGCCCTCGGCTCCGGCCGCCAAGGCCGGCAGGCCCAGCCCGACGCCCACCGCCGTCATCTCCAGAAACACCCGCCGTGAAAAACCGTCCGACATCGTTCCCCTGTCCTTCCTGTCACGGCGCCGCCGCGAGCCGGAATGTTAAAGAGCCGCCGCCACCGGGCAGACGCACCTGCCACACGGCGGCGTCCGCTTCCCGGACGGGAAGCGGGTGCTTCCCTCCCGCCGTGTCTGTGAACGTCGCCTCGGTCGGCGTCGGTATCGCGTGCCCGCACAGGACGATCCCCGGACGCTGGAGCGCCCCCACAAACTGCACCACCAGGCCGCCGTCCCCGCTCCGCAGGGTCTGCACCTCGCAAGCGGCCTGCCCGTCGTGGAACGGATACCGGTTCTCGCCCGTGCCGTACAGATGGATCTCCAGTTCCTCGCGCCCGGCGACGCTGCGGTTCTGCGCCGACGATTCCATCGGGACGACGCCGCCCTGGCGCACGAAGAGCGGGAACGTTTCCAGCCCGTGCTTCACGGTGATTTCCGTCCCTCCCCGCAGCCGTTCCCCGGACCAGAAGTCCACCCAGTCGCCCGGCGGCAGCGACACGGTGCGCTCGCCGCTCTCGCTGAAGATGGGCGCGACCAGCAGTTCGCTCCCGCACAGGAACTGGTCTTCGCGGGCGGCCAGCGCGGCGTCCCTCGGGTACAGCAGCGCCATCGGGCGGATCAGGGGCATCCCGGTCTCGCCGTACTCCTTCAGGGCGGAGTGGAGATACGGGAGTAGACGCATCCGCAGATCGGCGCTTGCGCGGTAGTGCGCAACCGTCTCCGCGTCGAACGTCCAGGGTTCGCCCGTGGGCCCGCTGTTCCACATCACGAACATCGGGCTCACGACGCCGAGCTGTACCCAGCGCAGGTACACCGCCTTTTCCTGCTGCCCGGCGTAGCCGCCCAGGTTGTGCGCGGCCACGCCCTGGCCGCTCATCGCCAGGCTCTGCATGGCCGAGAGCGCCCAGCGCATCCCGTCGAAGGTGCCGGGCTGATCGCCCAGAAGCGCCCCGGCGTAGCGCTGCATGCCGCTCCACCCCGCGCGCGAGATCAGGAAGAAGTCGTCCCCGCGCTCCTCCCGGCACATGTCGAAGACCGCCTTCCGTCCCAGCACGCAGTAGAGCTGTCCGTGGCTCTCCCCCGTCCCCCGGTGGTACAGCGCGTCCCGCTGGTCGTCCGCCTCGCCGAAGTCCGCGAAGAAGCCGTCCACACCGAGCCGGAGCAGCCGCCGGATCCCTTCCTGCCACCAGGCCACCGCCTCCGGGTGGGTGAAGTCCAGGTAGTAGTGGTTGTACTCGCCGACGAGCGGCAGCGTCGGGTCCGAGGCCCTCATGACGAGGTAGCCCTTTTCCAGCAGCTCCGCCGCGTACTCGCTCTCGATGCCGATGAACGGCGAGATGTGCAGGACCGACCGCTGGCCCGCGGCGTGGATGATTTCGACGCCCGCGTCTTCCGGCTCGAAGTTATGGACACGGAAGTCCCCGAGCTTCTCGGGATGGAACCACAGGCGCGTCGCCCCGGTCTCGTCGCGCTCGGGGGAGGCCCAGGACCACGTTTCGTCGAAGATGATGCCGTTGGGCAGCCGGTTCTCCCGCATCTGCCGGAGGTACAGGTCCAGCACGCGCCGGTCGAAGCACTTGCCGGCGTGGTTGCTCGCGTGGCCCATCAGCGGTTCGAGCGCCCACTTCGGCGGGACGTACGGGCGGCCCAGAAGGCGGGCGTATTCGCGCAGGGCTTCCTGCGGGTCGGCAGCCTCGATGACATGGACGTCGAGGGCCGGCGAAGCGACGGCGACGGTGTAGCTGCCGGACCCGGCGGCGCCGCCGCGCTCGGGGAACGTGAACGTGATCGGGACGTTCACGTCGAAAAAGAGCGCGTACCCGTCGGTCGTCCACAGGAACGGGACGGGGTAGTAGGTGCTGGCCCATTCGGGCTGCCGGAGGATCTTCTCGCCCCACACGTCCACGGACTGGCACTCGATCTCCCGGCCGGACTGCTCGACGCCCAGGAACTGTCCCCCCAGGCCGTAGAATCGCGTGTCCGGACCGGTAAGGATGCGGAGCGTGACCAGCCGCTTCTTGCGGCTG
>CADCTO010000114.1 GCA_902805585.1 uncultured Armatimonadota bacterium
CGGTTTGAAGCTGTCCAGGTCGAGGCACAACAGGGCGAAGCCGGCCGGGGCGTTTGTGGCGACGAGGATCAGCCCGTTCCCGCCCGGGTTCTTGCAGCGCTGCTCGACGTACTCGGTCAGGTAGCGCACGTTGTACAGGCCGGTGAGCGGGTCGGTGACGGCGTGGCTGCGGGTGCGGTCGAACAGGATGCCGTTGTACAGGGCCATGGCGGCGCGCTCGGCGATCATCTCCAGGAGCTGCTGGTCGTGGGTGCCGAAGGCGTTGCCGTGCGGGCTGTACAGGTTGATCGTTCCCAAGGCCTCGCCCTGATGCACGATGGGCACGATCAGCGCGGTCTGGAGCGGCTCCCATTCGGCCGTGCGCGCGCCCGTGAGCAGCAGGTCGTCGGGGTCGTACTCGCCCAGGTACGTCTGCCGGTCCCGCAGCACCGCGATCGAGCGGCTCCGGCTCCCCAGGGTGCGGCAGCCGTCGAAGAAGTCGCGGTTCACCCCGATGACGGCGCGGGCGTTGAGCGCCCCGCCCGTTTCGTCTTGCAGCAGAAAAAGACAGGCGGTGCCGGGAAAGATCGCCTCCAGCTTGCGCGCCAGGATCTCCAGCGTCTCCTGCAGACCGAGGCTCGACGAGAGCGTCTGCGCCACCTCGTACAGCGCCCACAACTCGGACGAGGCGCGATAGATGTCGCGCGCCGCTTCGTCGGCTTTCGTCGTCGCCTTGGCGGGCGCGGGCTCGACCACGAGCGGCCCCACCCCTTCGCCCGCCATTTCTCGGACGACGCCGTCGATGACGGCCAGGAACGCCTCCACCACCTGCGGGTCGAAGTGGGTGCCGGCATCTTTCCGTATGAGCGCCACGGCCTTCTCGTGCGACCACGCGTTGCGGTACGAGCGGTTCGAGGTCAGGGCGTCGTACACGTCGGCGGCGGCCAGGATGCGCGCCGTCAGCGGGATGTTCTCGCCCGCCAGGCCCTCCGGGTACCCCGTCCCGTTCCACTTCTCGTGGTGGTACTTCACTACGGGCAGAACGGGCCAGGGGAACTCGACGGGGTCGAGGATGGCGGCCCCGATCTCGGGGTGCTTCTTGATCTTGGCGAACTCCTCGTCGGTCAGGCGGCCGGGCTTGAGCAGGACGTACTCGGGGACGCCCAGCTTGCCGATGTCGTGCAGGAGGGCCCCCGTGTTCAGCCCCTCCATCTCCGCGCCCGTCAGCCCCATCTGTTTGGCCGTGGCCACGGCGTAGCGCTGGACGCGCAGGATGTGCTGGTGGGTGTACTGGTCCTTGGCGTCGATGGCGAGGGCGAGGCTCTTGATGGTCGCCAGGTACAGGTCGGCGAGCCGCGCCTGGCTCCCCTGCAGCTCCTCGATATGCTGCTGCTTCTCCTCCTCCCGTGCCGTGTAGACGGAATAGGACTGGTAGGTGAAGTACGCGACCGGCGAGAAGAACAGCAGGACCGCGCCGACGTGCCTGCCCAGGATCAGGACGGTCAGCGTCGTGATGCAGGACCCGGCCAGGTACGACGGCCCGACCCACAGGAAGGTCTCGCGCCACAGCGCGAAGGCCCGCCGGCCCGTGCACAGGGAGATGACCGTGGCGACCGCGCCCGTGTTGATCAGGAACGAAAGGATGCTGGACAGGACGACGGCGGGGAACGTCTGCGTCGGCTCCATGTCGAGCGTCCAGCCGTTGACCCAGAGGAATACCACGCTGGCAAGGAACGTCTCCACCGCGGTGATGGCGACGTTGAAGCACAGCTGGTAGAAGGGCTGCCGCTTCGGGTACACGCAGCTCGACAGGGTCGAAAGCGTCCCCACGAGCACCGCCGCCGCCGGACCGAAGCGCAGCATCGCCGCATACGTCAGCGCGAAGCCCAGTTGCATCGAGCCCACGTCGTCGGCGCCCCGGTGGCGCATGAGCCGGACCTTCTTGCTGCCGACCGCGATCCCCAGGATGACGAAGATACCCAGTTCCCAGGGTTCGGCGTCCGCGTGTGGGTTGGTGACGACGCGCGACAAGGCCGCGGCGAGCAGGCCGCAGCAAACGATGAACCCTACGAAAAGCTTTGCCCCGGTCGGCAAGCTACGCATTACCCGTGTCGTCCTTGTCGTGCGAGAAGCCCGGCCCTTTGCCGGGCTTCTCTCTAGTCAATCTTCGGGCGGCACGGGGGAAACTGGAGGGACGAGCAACGTGAAAAGGCGCTCCCGGTACTGGTACCGGGAGCGCCTTTCGGGCCTGGAATCGCGGCCTTCAGGGCCGGGGCGGGGCAGGCGCGCCGTCTCCGGCGCGGCCGGGCGCGCCGCCCCCGGGTCGGAGCGCCCGGTCCCGCTGCTGCGGGGCGGGCATCTGCCTTTGCGCACGCGGCTCCAGGGTGTTGGCGTCGAACTGGTACAGCATGTCGCCCCGCACGACGTACACGAACCGGTCGTTCGCGGTCACCGAGGACGGTCCTGTGATAGGCCAGGGCGGTTTCAGCTTCATTCAGGGGCCGACCTGCGCGACCGGTCCTCCCGGTCCGCTCGGCCCGTCTGG